>CAKKOZ010000079.1:3299-6570 GCA_919901335.1 Nitrospiria bacterium
AAGGTTAAGGCGTGGGTAGAGTCGTCTTGTTCCTGAATTTGAAGACCAAAATATCCGCGAACTGATTTACGGCGCCTACCGTATTATTTATCAGATCCGACAAAACAGCTGCTATATCACCGCCGTGGTTCATGGAAGCCGGGACATTCTGCGCCACTTAAAGCCGGGCGAATGGGATGTGACCGATTGACAGGCCGTATACTGGTTGATAGAATGGGCCTCTTTTTAATCACGGGATGACGATATGAGCCGAAGCGATCGATTTCTTTTAGCCTGCCAGCGAAAACCGACGGACTGCACGCCGGTCTGGTTCATGCGCCAGGCCGGGCGGTACATGAAGGAGTACCGGGCGATCCGGAAGAAACATTCCATTCTTACGATCTGCAAGACGCCCGAGCTGGCGGCGCAAGTCACTCTCCAGCCGATCGAACAATTCGATCTGGACGCCGCGATTATTTTCGCCGATATCCTCCTTCCGCTCGAGCCGATGGGGATCGAGTTGGAGTTCGCGAAGGGCGAGGGGCCGGTGATCCACAATCCGGTGCGCGACGCCGCGGCCGTCAAGGCGCTTGCGACGTTCGAGCCGGACGAGAAAACGCCGTTCGTGATGGAGGCGATCCGAACGGTTCGTCGCGAGTTGAACGGGAAGGTCCCGCTGATCGGATTTTGCGGCGCGCCCTTCACGCTGGCCAGCTACATGATCGAGGGCGGCCATTCCAATAACTATATCCGCACCAAACAGATGATGCTCCATTCGCCCCGGGTCTGGAAGGAGCTGATGACCAAGCTGGCCGAGATGATGGCCTCCTATCTTCGCGCCCAGATACGGGCCGGGGCGCAGGCGGTCCAGATCTTCGATTCCTGGGCGGGCTGCCTGAGTCCTGATGACTACCGGGAATACGTTATGCCTTATTCCCGCCTCACGATCGCCGGTTTGAAGAAGGAAGGCGTGCCGGTCATCCATTTCGGGACGGGGACATCCGGTTCTCTGGAATCACTGCGCGAGGCCGGCGGGGATGTGATCGGCGTGGATTGGCGCATCAATTTGGACGACGCCTGGAAGCGGCTTGGGCCGGATGTCGCGATCCAGGGAAATCTCGATCCCGTAGTCCTGTTCGGGCCGGTCAAGGAGATTGAACGCCGCGTGAAGGACATCCTCAAACGCGCGGGAGGCCGGCCCGGCCATATCTTCAATCTCGGTCACGGCATCCTTCCCGAAACCCCGGTCGAAAATGTGGCGGCCGTCATCGAGACCGTTCACACGTTCAACCGGGAAATGGACGAAGAGGACGAATCGTGAAGCCAAAAAAATCTCCGCGGCAGACTGATCCGGCCGCGATCCTTCACCAGAGAAATTCTCAATTTTCGACGCTCAACCAATTGTCGGCCGTCATCAGCCAGACGGGCAGTCTGGACACGGCGCTGGGCGGCACGCTGGACCAGCTTTTGGAACTGACCGGAGCGGAGATCGGCTCGGTCCATATCCTCGAACCGAAGACCCATCATCTGAAACTGATCGTGAGCCGCGGGGTCTCCCGGGGCTTTATCGTTGCGGATGAGTGCATTCCCATCGGTGACTGCCTCTGCGGTCGGGTCGCCCAGACCGGTGAACTGATCTCTTCGCCCGACCTGTCGACCGATATTCGCCTAACCCGATCGGCCTGTCGGGATGAACGGTTCGGGTCGGTGGTCAGCATCCCGCTGAAGTCGAGAGAGCGAGTGCTGGGGGTCATGACGATTTATGCGAAACATCCCCATGCGTTTAAGGCAATGGATCAGGAGTTCCTTGTTCTTGTGGGCCGTCAGATCGGGGTCGCCATCGAAAACGCGCAGCTCTACGCGCACATCCAGGAGATCGCGGTCCTGCAGGAACGGGGGCTGATCGCGCGGGAAATACATGACGGCATTGCGCAGAACCTGGCCTATCTGAATCTGGAGACCAAGAAACTGGAAGACCTGTTGAAAGAGAACACCCCGAAACAGGCCCTGTCGGAGTTGAACCATATCCGCCGGGTGATCCAGGACACCTATGAGGATGTCCGTGAGCTGCTCGTGGATTTCAGAGCCAAGTTCAAAGAAGACCAGGGCCTGATCGAGACGCTGTCATCCTACATACAGGACTTCAGCCAAAGGACCGGCATCCACGCACGGCTCATTCACACGACCGACCGCCTGCTGCTGGCGCCGACGGCCCAGGTGCAGTTGTTTCGCGTCGTTCAAGAGGCCCTCTCAAACGTCCGCAAGCATGCGTCGGCCAAAGAGGTGACCGTATCGCTCAGTGCGACCCCCGCATCGCTGGAGGTTCAGATTCAGGACGACGGCTGCGGCTTTGATCCCCACGCATCCCCCGAGGGGAATCAACTCCGCATGGGTTTGGAGATCATGAGAGAGCGAATTGCGCAAATTCAGGGAAGACTCCGGCTCGAGTCCCAGCCCGGACGCGGAACGGAGCTTCGCATCACCGTTCCACTCATGGCGGAGGGGAGGTCGGGATAATGCCCCCCATCCGAGTTCTGATCGTGGACGACCACACCCTGTTTCGCAAGGGGCTCGTCAGCCTGTTGCAGCACCAGAAAGGGATCGAGGTGGTGGGGGAGGCCAGGGATGGCGAAGAGGGTCTTCGGTTGGCCCAAACCCTCAAGCCGGATGTGACCCTCATGGACGTCAATATGCCCCATCGGAACGGGGTACAAACCACCCAAGCCATCCGGGACGTCTTTCCCGATGCCCGCATTATAATGCTGACCGTCTCGGAGGAGGACGAGGATTTGTTCTCGGCCATCAAGGCCGGGGCCCGCGGCTATCTGCTTAAGAATGTGGAACCCGACCAACTGATCAAGGCCATCCATCTCCTGGCCGAGGGCGAGGCCGTGATTTCCCACGCGATGGCCTCAAAGCTGCTCAATGAATTCAGCAGCATCGCCCACAAAATGGATGCGCCTGCGGAATCCAAGCTAAATCCCCTGACGAAACGCGAACATGAAATTCTCCAGCACTTGGCCAAGGGCGGCAGCAATAAGGAGATCGCCGGCGCGCTCTGTATATCCGAACACACGGTCAAGATCCACCTCAGGAACATCCTCAAAAAGCTCCATATGAATAATCGCACCCAGGCCGCAATCTACGCCCACGAACAAGGCCTCGTGGATCAAAAACCTCCCCTGAAAAATTGAAGAACCTTACGTTCCCTTTTTCTTTATAGCTCGAAAGAGCTATGCTCCAATACCCCTTTTTTCCCTCAAGAATAGACCATCCGCGGAATAGACAGCGC
>CAKKOZ010000079.1:6670-9263 GCA_919901335.1 Nitrospiria bacterium
TAACGCATACAGGCTGGGGACAGATTTCAAATCTGTCCCCCCACACAAGGAGGTCAGTCATGAAGAGATCGTACTTCGGATGGTTTAGGAAAGCGGCGCCGCTCATCGCCGTGTCCTTCCTGACATTGTTTGTCGGGGGCGCCGTTTCGGTTCCGACAGCGACTGCGGAAGAAGGGCATTCGCATTCCGTGACGGCCGTGTCCGAGGCCAAGCCCCTGTCTTCCTGGGAGCAGAAGTTCAAAGAACAGCTTGAACGGGAGGATGCGGCCGAGGGGAAAAACGGCCATCGTGAACAGGTGGAAGCGGCCATGAGGAAGCTGATGGATGAGATCGCCAAGGGGACCAACCAGCATTCTTCCCATGCGTCTCCAGGCCCCTACAGCGATGCGGCCATGGCCCAGCAGATGGACGGAAGTTTCTTCCTCGGACCGACCGGTGTCGGCGAAACCGTGACGGCCGGCGGGCGATGTCCCCAGGGGGCCCCGGTGAAGAAGTATGATGTCTCCGCGATCAATGTCGAGATCACCTTGAATCAATGGCTGGACTACCACCCAGGCTATATGTACGTCCTGACCGAAAATCTCTCAAAAGTTCGCGAGGAGGAAAAGATAAACAGCGCGGCGCGCAAGAAGGCGGGATATGATCCCGGCGCCGTGACCACCGGTCTTCAGACCGACACGATCCAGCCGATCGTGCTCAGGGGCAACCAGGGCGACTGTGCGGTGATCACCCTTCAGAATCAGCTGGACGGCGAGGATGTCGGTATTCATATCCATGGCTCCAGCATGATTATCAAATCGTCCGGGCGGGCGGCCACCGCGGCCAACCCGGATTCAAACGTAAAGCCGGGAAAGACCCAGACCTTCGAGTGGTACATTCGACCCACCGAGCAGGAAGGCTCCCACATGCTCCACAGCCATGTCGGCCGGGAGCAGGCCAGTCTTGGAATGATCGGGGCCTTCATCGTCGAGCCGATGGGATCGACCTACCTCGATCCGATCACCGGCAAAGAGGCGAAGAGCGGTTGGCAGATGATGATTGCGAATCCGGACAGCCCCGATTTCCGGGAGTACACCATTTTCTACCACGAGATCGGGGATGAATCCTTCCGGCCGTTGAACAAACAAGGGGAGATGGTCCCGCAGCGCGACCCGAACACGGACGCCTACCGTCCCTCGGCCCGCGCCCTGAACTACCGGAGCGAGCCGTTCGGGATCAACAACCTCGCGCTCCAGGAGAAATATTTCCATTTCGAAGACGAATCGATGTCCTACAGCTCCTACACCTTCGGGGATGTTCCCACGACGATTCCGCGGGGCTACATGGGCGATCCGGCGAAGTGGCGTTTGATCCACGGCGGCGGCGAGGTCTTCCACTCCCATCATCCTCATGGAGGGTCGATCCGCTGGCTGCGTCAGCCCAAGGCCGATTCGAAAGAGAACTTTCTTCTGACGGCGGGCGGGAACGGGCCGGTGAAATATCCCGAAATCCGGACGACCAGCGACCGGGTGGATGTCGAGGTGATCGGGCCTTCGGAGGTTCTGGATCTCCACAACGAATGCGGCTGGGGTCTCTGCCAGCAGGTGGCGTCCGAATATCTTTTCCACTGCCACGTGGCGCATCATTATGTCGCCGGGATGTGGTCCTACGGGCGCGGCTACAACACGCTCCAGACCGGGAATTATCCCTTCGGCAGCACCGATACGATGCCGCCGCTGCAGGAACTTCCGGATCGGAAGGGCCGTATGAAGCCGTCCGTGACCTCGGACCAGTTGGTCGGAAAGACGATGGACTGGTACGACAAGAAATGGAACATCACGGTGGACAAGACGGACTTCTCGAAACCGGTTGCGGATATCTCGATCAAGGACTGGGTCAAGATGATGCTACCTCCGGCCGGACAGCCGGGCCACACCTCGGACGAGAAGGGCCAGATCATGGCCTATGATGCGACGGTCTGGGACTGGGCCTGGGAGGGCAATAAGGCGTTGGGCGAGCCGGAAGCAACCCAGCAGTTCGACAACCCGAAATACAAATCGCCTATGCCCGGCAAGCGGCCGCCGATTCTGTTCGATGCGAAGACCGGAAAGCTGGCCAATCCGTTCTTCAAGCCGCATTTCGGAAAGCGGGTGCCGTTTGCGCGGCATCACGGGCCTGCGCCGTGGTTGGAGCCGATCCATATGGATAAGAGCACCGGGTCCTTGGCGACCGAACCGGGCGGCCTCGGCGTTTCCGGCGGTGAAACAAACCAACCGGCGCGGCCGGGCGAGCAGGGGAAATGGAGTCTCTGCCCGCAAAATGCGGGTCGCAAGCAGTATACGATCCATTTCATTGAAACCCCGATCACGATGAATAATGCGATCGGGAAAGAGAAGGCCGTGGTGGATCAGCACGGGACGATCTATGTCCTTCAAGAGGAGGAGGCGGCGGTCCGCGCCAACTCCGACCTGGCGAGGCCTCTGGTCTACCGCTCCAATGTCTACGACTGCGTGGATGTGATCTTAAAGAGCGAGTGGGAGGACAACGACACCACGAACTTCCAGATGTCGAAGATCAATATCCATCCCCACTTCATGCAGTTCGACAACAACGC
>CAKKOZ010000080.1 GCA_919901335.1 Nitrospiria bacterium
CGCCGAGTACGGGCCCGTCGAGCACAGGCACGCAGCAGACCGGTAGAAAGGGGGGTATTGTGAGAAGCAAGGGAACGGTGAAATGGTTCAACGACCGGAAGGGGTTCGGGTTCATCACGGTGGAAGACGGCAAGGACGTGTTTGTGCATTATTCCGCATTGCAGGGTGACGGGTTTAAGACATTAAAAGAAGGGAGGCGGTTGAGTTTGATGTCGTGGACGGTGCCAAAGAGCCGCAGGCGACCAATGTGGTGCGTCTGTCAGCTTGATGGATTGCGTTTCTATCGCGAGGAGGTGTCTATGAAAAAGAGTGTGCTTATATTGCTGCTGCTGTCTCTGGCCGGAAGTTTTGTTATCACCGGTTGTTACAGCAAGCCCCCGGGTTCTGAACCGGAAAAGCCTTCGGAGCAATCATCCGAACAGAAATAGCGTCGGACTTTTTTAAAGGCCTATCCGCCTCGGTGGATAGGCCTTTGTCTGTCTTCAACATGAAACCCCTTCGGATTGGTTGACTTCTTATACTAACATCTGGTATTGTCCAAAGAAGTTGTCTTCCGAGGTTCAAATTGGCTGATAAAGCGAAGATTCTTGAAAATGCCCAGACCTATATGGCGAAAGGGCAGCTTGATAAGGCGATTGAAGAGTGGCAGAAGCTGATCTCTGAATCGCCTAATGATGGAAACATTTATAACACCATCGGGGATCTTTTATTCAAGAAAAACGACCTTCCAAAAGCCATTGAGACCTATCTCAAAGGGGCCGGGGTGTTCCATGCCGCCGGATTTTCCCTCAAAACAATCGCGATCTATAAAAAGCTGATCAAGCTGGTTCCGCAACGTCTTGATATTCGGATCAAACTCGGTGATCTCAATGCCGAACGGGGTCTGACTGGAAACGCGATTGAGGACTATCTCACGGCCGCCAAGCAGTACTCTCAAGAAGGGAATGTCAAAGAGGCTCTGGAAGTCTACCGAAAGATTGCCGATCTCGATCCGTCCAATACGGCGATCCGGATGAAGCTTGCCGATCTGTGCTTGAAAGAGGGGTTACAGCAGCAGGCGATCGGTGAATTTTTAAAGGTCGCCGAGTCGTATTTTCAGGCAAACCAGTCGAAAGAGGCCGAAGTCCTCTGTGAGCGGATCTTGAAACTGGATCCCAAGAACGAGACCGCTCGTAAACTGATGGGCCGTCCGGCCGTTTCTCAAGAAACCCCTTCCAAACCGGAGCCTTTATCGAAGGAGCAACTGCTTTCCCAAATCGGCGGCGCGATCGAAAAAGGCCTTTTAGCCGAGGCCCGGGATCTTCTGAGTCAGTTCATGGAGCAAAACCCCGATGATCCGGTCGGTCCTTACAAACTCGGAACGGTTCTATTGAAGACAGGGAGAAAAGACGAGGCCTTCGACCAGTTCAAGAAGGCTGCGGACCACTATGTAGGCCGGAGCGAATACGGCCAGGCCGGAAAATTATTAAAGGATTATCTCGAAACGGATCCGGACCGGATCGAGGCTCATTTGAAGCTTGCGGAGGTGTATGAACGGGGAAGCAACCTGTCTCTGGCCGTCTCGGTCTATGCCCATGTGATTGACGACAGCCTGGCTTCCGGTGAAACGGCACTGGCAAAAGATCTGTACGCCAAAATCAAAACGCTGGAGCCTCAACATCGCGATGTTCGGCGGCTGCGGTATACCTTTGAAACGGCGGAGATTTCTCGGCCCCGTATCGTTCCTCCGGAAACGGATCGTTTACCTGGAGCCGCCGTTCCGTCTCCAGTCGAACCGGCGCCGATGGCGGATCCGGCCGCGCTTCACTGTCTTTTCACGGAGGCCGAGGTCTATTTAAAATACGGCTTGTCGGTGAAGGCGATTGAGCAGCTTGAGCAGGTTCTCGCGATGGATCCCGAAAATGAAACGGCCCATCAGCAATTGAAGGATATCTACAAAAGCGAAGGGCAGACCGCGAAGGCCGTTGACGAATGCCTCCGTCTGATCGAGATTTATAAAAAGACGGGTGATCCGGAACGCCGGATGGCCGTTCTGGAAGAGGCGAAGGGCCTCGATCCGGAGAATCCACGCATTCGAGAGGCCACGGATAGGACCCCCATCGTGGAGTCCGGTCGTACCGAGATCTCGTCCGGCTCGCTTCAAGGGAAAGAAGATGTCTCTGAACAGATGGCCGAGGCCGACTTTTACGATCAGCAGGGACTTCGGGATGAGGCTGGAAAAATCCACGAGCTGATCCTGACGCCTCGTCAGGATCCTCCGGCCTCCATCGAAAAATTGGAAGCCCTTGAAACTGAAGAAGCCCTTGAAGAAGAAATGAAGGCCCAGAAGGAAGCCCCTGCTTCGATTCAGAAACCGAAACTGCCACAACCGGCCGAGGTGAAATCGACCGATGAGCAGAGGCTGGACGAGGAGCTGGAAAAATCCTTCGCCCCGTTTATGAGCGGGGATTCGGTCAGCAAAGAGTTGGACGACATTTTTTCAGAGTTCCACAAGGACGCGGAGCAGGTTGCGGATAGCATCGATTATGAGACCCATTACAATCTGGGGATCGCCTACAAGGAAATGGGGCTTCTCACCGAGGCCATGGTTGAATTTAAGCAGGCCATGAACGGGCCGGATCGGTTCATTGATGCCTCCCATATGCTGGCCGCCTGCCATCGGGACAATGGAAACAACCAGGACGCGATCGAATTTTTAGAGCGGGCCCTTTCCGACTCGCGATGCAATGAAGCCCAAGGCCTTTGGCTGCGCTACGACCTGGCCTCTCTGTATGAAAAAGAATCGCGCCTGGAAAAGGCCCTGGCCCTGTTTAACGAGATCGCCCGCTTGGACCGGAATTTTAAGGACGTCGTTCAGCGCGTTGAAAATCTGGAAGGCCTCCTTGGAAAACCGAAACAGAAAACTCAGGCAATCAAAGAGACCGGGGAGGAAGAGGAAGACGTGGATGCCATGATGGAACGGATTTTAGGCGAGTCCCTACCCGGGACCAAGACAAAAAAGGCAAAAACCGGCGCCAGTTCAAAAGCCGATGCAAAAAAAAGAGACCGCATATCCTATCTCTAAGGGAAGCACCGCTGTATGAGCTATCTTGAGCATTACAATCTGCAAGAAGAGCCTTTCTCGATCTCGGTCGACAGCCGGTTCTATTACAACAGCAAACACCATACCGAGGCCCTGATCCGGCTCAAGTACGCGGCCGAAGAACGAAAAGGGCTGGCGCTGTTGGTCGGGGACGTCGGGGCCGGAAAGACAACACTGGCTCGAAGGCTTCTGGACGAGCTGGATGAAAAGAGTTACGAGTCGGCGCTTCTGATCGTCATTCACGGCGCGATCACTTCGGAATGGCTTCTTCGGAAGATTTCGGTCCAGCTGGGCGTTGAAAAACCGGCCGAGACAAAGACGGATCTGCTGGGCCAGTTGTATCACCGCCTGGCCGAGATCCATAACCAGAAGAAGAAGGCCGTGGTCTTGATTGACGAAGCCCAGATGCTTCAGACCCGGGAGATCATGGAAGAGTTTCGAGGCATCCTGAACATCGAACTGGACGGCCATAAATTGGTCACCTTTATTTTATTCGGGCTGCAGGAGATCGACCAGCACCTTGCGCTGGATGAACCGTTAAGACAGCGGGTGGCCATCCGGTATCGTCTTCCGGCCTTTACGGAAGCCTCCACCGAGGAGTATGTGAAATACCGGCTCCAGATCGCCGGCTGTAAGAAGGAGATCTTCACCCAAACGGCCTACGCGGCGCTTCATCAATATGCAAAGGGGATGCCCCGCCTGATCAACACCCTCTGCGACAACGCCCTCCTGGAAGCCTACCTTCGCAAGAAGGATCGCGTCGATCACGACATGATCCACGAAATCGCGATTGATTTGAATCTGGCGGCGAAATAAAGACCGGATGGAGGGTGTTTCTCATCCGACCGCATTGGGCGCCCGTGTTCCCCCCAAGACGGCCTGAATATTCTCGATCACGATGAACCCCATTTTTGTCCGGGTCTCAACCGTGGCGCTGCCGAGATGGGGGAGCAAGACCACGTTGGGCAAGCGAAGAAGCCCGGGATGGACCTTCGGCTCCTCCTCAAAAACATCCAGGCCGGCCCCGGCGATCGTTCCCTTCTTTAATGCGATCACCAGCGCCTTCTCATCTACAATGGGACCCCTCGCCGTGTTGACAAGGAGCGCCGCGCTTTTCATGCGGTCCAATACCCCGCGATGGATCAGGTGGCGGGTTTCGTGCGTCAGCGGGACATGCAGGCTGACGATGTCGGCAGCGGTCAATAATCTCGATAGCGGTTGGTAGGATGCGCGGTATTTTTTTTCAAGGCGGTCCGGGAGCCGATGGCGGTTGTGATAAATCAGCCGCATTCCGAATCCGAAGGCCCTCCGGGCGACGGCCTGGCCGATCCGTCCCATTCCGATGATCCCTAACGTCCTTCCGGTGAGGTCCATGCCCAGAAGCTGGGTCGGGTTCCATCCCGTCCACCGGCCGGTTCTCACGAGCCGATCGCCTTCCGGAACGCGCCGCGCGAGACTCAGGATCAGCGACCAAGTCAAATCGGCCGTCGCCTCGGTGAGAACGCCGGGCGTGTTCGTCACGGCGATCCCCCTGGACGAGGCCGTCTTCAGATCAATGTTGTTGTAACCGACGGCATAATTCGCGATGACCCTCAATGCGGGGTTGCTTCCAATCACCTCCGCATCCACCCGGTCGGACAGCATCGATATGACGGCCTGCCTTCCGCGCATCCCCCGGATCATCTCGGGCTGGGTCAGCGGGCGGTCCAGGGCGTTGTATTTCAGATCGAACCGCCTTTTCAGTTCGGCCATGACTTGATCCGGCAGGATTCGGGTAAGAAAAACAGAAGGTTTCATTCCATCCTCGTGATTAAACTCCCCCGGGCTCTGCCCAGCGAGCACGGCGAGCGAGAGGGGGAGGCGACTATCGTACTCCGCAAACTCTTCGAATTTGCTTCGCGCTGCGGGTAAACCGCAGCTTGACCCGGCTTTGCCGGTGAGCGAGGATCTGGCTCTGCCAGTCCGAGCGCGGGGTGTGGGGGCATCGGAGGATACGAAGTACCGCACGGGCCCCCACAGATGATGGCGGCGACGTGAGCCCCTGTCATAGTATTTTGAGCCGCCATCATATATAATCGGGCGCGGGATTTCAATCCTTCTGAATGATGGATTGCCGATGAATCGAAGCATCATCATAGGGGCCGTGATCGCGGGACTGGCGCTGGCCATGCTGTTTATCCGCCCGGACATGCGCGCGCCGAACACGTCGGATGAGCGGGTTTTTCGGATGACGCTTTCCAACGAGCCGCCGACGCTGGACTGGAATCTCGCCACCGACAGCGTTTCCTTTACCGTGCTGATCAATCTGATGGAGGGGCTTACGGAATACGACGAGGCGCTCCGGCCCCGGCCGGCCGCAGCCCGCTCCTGGGAGGTTTCGCCCGACGGCCGGGTCTATCGCTTTCACTTGAGCGAGGATGCCCGCTGGAGCGATGGAAAGCCGGTCACGGCCGGGGACTTCGAGTATTCCTGGAAACGCCTCTTAAATCCGAAGACCGCGGCGGAGTACGCTTACTTCCTGTACGATATCGTCGGCGCCGAAGACTATAACACCGGGAAAGTGCATGATCCGGAATCGGTCGGAGTCCGCGCGCTGAACGACCGGACGCTTGAGGTCCGGTTGAGAAAGCCGATCGTTTTTTTTCCGAGCATCACCACCTTCATGGTGACCTTTCCGCTGCGCCGGGATGTCGTTGAGAAATTCGGCGAGCGGTGGACCGAGCCGGGGACGATCGTGACCAATGGGCCTTTCGTGCTGGACGAATGGCGGCATGAATACAAGCTGACCTTGCGTCCGAACCCGTATTATAATGGACCCCGGCCGGCGCTGGGGACGGTGGTGATGTTTATCGTCAACGAATCCACGACGGCCCTGACGCTGTACGAGACCGGCGATCTTGAGATGGCCCATCTGCCGCCCGAGGCGATCGCCGCGTATCTGGGAAAACCCGAATATATCACGGCGCCGCTCCTTCGCGGCTATTACTACGGCTTCAATGTCGAAAAACCGCCCTTTACCGATCCCCGGCTCCGGCGCGCGTTTTCGATGGCGATTGACCGGAGAGAATTTCCGGCGATCCTGAAACGAGGCGAGATCCCGTCCTCATTCTGGATCCCGCCTGGAATGCCCTACCATAATCCCGCGATCGGCCCGCCGTTTGATCCCAAAGCGGCCCGAACGCTTCTGGCCGAGGCCGGTTATCCCTCCGGCCTTGGTTTCCCGACCGTCACGGCGGCCTTTAATACCGGTCCGGAGAACAGCCTGATCGCCGAGAACCTTCAGGCGCAGTGGAAACGGAATCTGGGGCTGGACGTTCGGCTGGACAATCAGGAATGGAAGGTCTATCTCCAAGGCCTCCAGACCGACCCGCCGCCCCTGTTCCGGCTGGGATGGGGCGCGGACTATCCCGATCCGGACAACTTTATGAATTTGTTCACCTCGACCAGCGGGAATAACAGGACTCGCTGGAAGAATGCCCGTTATGACGAGCTGATCCGGTCGGCCGCGGCTGATCCCGACCCGGCCCGGCGGCAGGCGGCCTACGATGAGGCCCAGCGGATTTTGCTCGAAACGGACGCGGCGATCATGCCGCTCTTTGTGGCGACACAAAACTGGCTGGTCAAACCCTACGTCCGCGGGCTTCGGATCAACGCGCTGGAGCTGCTTGATTTGAAAAATGTTCATCTGGAGCGACCGTGATCCGTTTTGTTGTTCAACGACTGGCCTGGGGTGTTCCGGTGCTTTGGCTGGTCGCCACGGTGACGTTTGGTCTGATGCATCTGGTGCCCGGGGGACCCTTCGATCAGGAAAAGCGGCTGCCGCCCGAGATCAAGGCGAATATCGACGCGAAATACCATCTGGATCAGCCCGTCCTGACGCAGTACCTTTTTTACATGAACGATCTTCTTCATGGGGACCTGGGGCCGTCGTATAAATATCTCGGACGGAGCGTGAATGATATCATCCGGGACGCCTTCCCGGTCTCGATGCAGCTCGGCCTCTGGGCCGTTTTTATCTCGGTGGTCGGCGGCGGCGGCGCCGGGGGCGGCGCGGCCGCGCGGCCGCGATCCTGGACGGATCATGCCGGCATGTTTCTCGCCACGGCCGGGATCTCTCTCCCCAGTTTTGTTCTGGGGACTTTCCTGATTATGATCTTCAGTTACCGGCTGCATCTTTTTCCCGCGGCGCTCTGGGAAGGATGGCGGTACGGGGTGCTTCCGGCCGTGACACTGGCCCTGCTTCCCGCGGCCTATATCGCGCGACTGACCCGATCGAGCATGCTGGAAGTTCTGCACAAGGATTTCATCCGGACGGCCCGGGCCAAGGGTTTAGCCGAGCCGCGGGTCCTGCTCAAACATGCTTTGAAAAATTCGATCACGCCGGTGGTCTCCTTCCTGGGTCCGCTGACGGCGACGCTGGTCACGGGCTCCTTCGTGGTTGAATTTATTTTTTCGGTTCCTGGAATGGGACGGTACTTTATCACGGCCGTGACGAATCGGGACTATCCGTTGATCATGGGGGTCACACTGGTCTACGCCGTGCTGATCGTTGTGGCGAATATCGTGGTGGATCTGGTGTATACCTGGATTGATCCCCGGATGCGGATTAAGGATCATTAGCGGGTGGCCGGAAGCGGGGCTGCCGAAGGACAGGACCCGCGTGCGTACAAGAGAATCATTATGACGGTTCAGCGATTGATTCAATCCGATCCAAGAATCACAATCAGCGGCGGGTTCATCCTGCTCGTCTGCTTCTCCGCGCTGGCCGCCCCGTGGCTTGCGCCGTACCCGTTTGACCTTCAGGACACCCAGTCGATTCTCAAGGGGCCCGGCCCGCAGCACTGGATGGGGACGGACCGTCTGGGGCGCGACCTTTTCTCGCGACTGCTCTACGGCGCGCGGATGTCGATGGCGGTGGGAATCTTCACGGCCGCGTTCGCCGTGCTGTTTGGTACGATCTATGGCGCCGTCTCAGGCTATATCGGCGGGAAAACGGACAACATTTCCATGCGTTTTGTGGACCTGGTCTACTCGCTGCCGGATCTCTTGTTGATCATTCTGATCACGGTGACGATCGGCCGCGGCGTTCTGGGAATTTTTCTGGCCTTGAGCCTGGTGAGCTGGGTGACCGTGGCCCGGATCGTCCGGGGGGAAGTTTTGAGGCTTCGGGAGTTCAGTTATGTCGAGGCCGCCCGCGCGATCGGCGCCCCGCATTCTCGGATTCTCTTCGTCCATATCCTTCCGAATACGCTGGGCGTGCTGATTGTAACATTGACCTTCCGCATTCCGGCCGCGATACTGGCCGAGTCCACCTTGAGCTTTATCGGTCTTGGAATCACGCCGCCGTTTGCCAGCTGGGGCAGCATGGCGAATGAGGGCTGGAGCGCGATGAAATTTTATCCCCACCTGATCCTGTTTCCAAGCCTGATCCTGTTTCTCACGATCGCCGCATTCAACGTTCTGGGGGACGCCCTCCGCGACACCCTCGATCCGGAACATCGAATGAGATAGGCACGCCCTTGAGCTTTCTTTTCGCTTCTTGTATACTTCCCCTTGTCCTGCCTGATTTTTGTCCGTAGAGAAAAGGAATGAATCGGAGACACAAGTTATGCCTGTAACGCGATCCTTTCGCATAACGATCATGGAACG
>CAKKOZ010000081.1:0-3655 GCA_919901335.1 Nitrospiria bacterium
GCCGGGATCACAAAGAGGGCCAAAAAGGTCGTGGTGATCATCCCGCCCACCATCGGGGCCGCGATCCGCTTCATCACATCCGCGCCGGTCCCCTGCGTCCAAAGAATGGGCAACAGGCTGCCGATGATCGCGGCCACGGTCATCATCACCGGCCGGACCCGAAGGGTCGCCCCCTCCACCACCGCATCAAGGTAATCCCGGACGGTGAAACGGCGGCCCTCGCTCTGATGACGTTCGAAGGCCTGGTCCAGATAGGTGATCATCACGACCCCGATCTCGGTCGCCACGCCCGCAAGCGCAATGATCCCGATCCAGACCGCCACGCTCAAGTTATAGTCCAGCGCCCACAGAATCCAGATCGCCCCCACGGTCGAAAACGGCACGGACAGCAGCACGATCAAGGTTTTTGGAACCGATCGGAAATTCAAATAGAGCAGTACGAAGATGATCAACAGCGTCAACGGGACCACGATCTGGAGACGCTCCCGTGCGCGAAGAAGGTATTCGTACTGGCCGGTCCAGCCCAGCCGGTAGCCGGCCGGGAGTGCGATCTGTTCAGCCACGTTTCGCTTGGCCTCCAGCACATACCCGCCCAAGTCTCGGCCGGCGACGTCCACGAACACGATCCCCTGCAGCGAGCCGTTTTCATCCGTGATCATGGCCGGGCCGGTCACAAAACGGATATCGGCCAACTGGCTGAGCGGGATCTGCGCCCCGGCCGGCGTCGGGACGAGCACCCGCTTCAACCGCTCGATGTCGTCCCTCAATTCCCAGGCATACCGCACCGCCACCGGGTAACGCTCGCGGCCTTCCACCGTTGTGGTGACGGTCATGCCCCCGATCGCCGACTCGATGATCGCGTTGATGTCGCCGACGGTGAGACCGTACCGCGCCGCGTCTTCACGGCGGAGGGTGATGTCCAGGTACTTCCCGCCCGTCACCCGCTCGGCATAGGCGCTCCGCGTGCCGGGAATCGTTTTCACGATCGTCTCGATCCGCTCGGCCAGTTCCTCGATCGTTGAAAGATCCGGGCCGAATATTTTGATCCCCAGTTTGCTCCGCACTCCGGTCGCCAGCATCTCGGTCCGCGTCTGGATCGGCATCCAGAATATATTGGTCATTCCCGGAATCTGGAGCTTCCCATCCATCTCATCAATCAGTCCGTCCCAGGTCAGGCCGTCGCGCCATTGATCTTCGGGCTTCAGGGTCACGACCGTCTCGACCATGTTCAGCGGCGCCGGGTCGGTCGGCGTCGTGGCGCGGCCCATCTTCCCGAACACTGTCTCCACCTCCGGAAAGGTCTTGAGGATCTGACCCTGAAGGTTTAGGACGCGCTCCGCCTCGGTAATCGAGATGCCGGGCAAGGTGGTGGGCATGTAGAGCAGCGTCCCCTCGTTGAGCGGCGGCATGAACTCCGAGCCCAAACGGAGATAGGGAACCATCGTAATCAGAACGATCGCCGCGGCCGCAACCACCGTCGGCTTTCGGTAACGCAGGATCCAGCGGACGGCCGGATCGTAGGCCGCCTTGAGCCATCGGTTCAGGGGGTTGGCCGCCTCCGGCCGGATCCGGCCGCGAATCAAATAAAGCATCAGCACCGGGACCAGCGTGATCGAAAGCACGGAGGCAAAAAACAGCGAAAAGGTCTTGGTGTAGGCCAGGGGACGGAACAGGCGGCCTTCCTGCGCCTCCAACGTGAAAACGGGCAGGAATGAGATCGTGATGATGAGAAGCGAGAAAAACAGGGGTTTGCCGAGCTCCTTTGCGGCATCCATGATCACCTGCCTTCTGCCACCCGCCTCCCGCCGGTCACCTTCCGCCTCCAACCGCCGGTGGGCGTTTTCGACCATCACGATCGCGGCGTCCACCATCGCTCCGATCGCGATCGCAATCCCGCCGAGCGACATGATGTTGGAGGTGACGTTGAGATAGACCATCGGGATGAACGAGATCAGGATCGCGACGGGCAGCAGGAGGATCACGACCAGCGCGCTCCGGAAATGAAACAAAAACGCGACGACGATCAGGCTGACCACGATGATCTCCTCAACCAGTTTCTCGGTCAAGGTCGAGACGGATTTCTGAATCAGCCGCGAGCGGTCGTAGACCGGGACAACCTTTATGCCTTCCGGCAGCGACGGCCCGATCTCTTCCAGCTTGGCCTTGATGCGGTTGATGACATTGAGCGCGTTTTCGCCGTAGCGCATGATTACGATCCCGCCTACGACCTGGCCGCGGCCGTCCAACTCGGCGATGCCGCGGCGCATGTCCGGTCCGAGATGGACGTTCGCGACATGCCGAACGAGGATCGGCGCCCCCTTCCCATCCGTCCCCACGACGGTATTCTCCAGATCCTCGATGGAACGGATATAGCCGCGGCCCCGGACCATGAATTCCGTTCCGCCGACCTCGATGGACGATCCGCCAACGTCCCGGTTGCTTTTTTCGATCGCCTCCGTTAAATGGCTCAAGGGCAGGTGGTAGGCCGAGAGCTTGTTGGGATCCACGTCCACCAGATATCGCTTTGAAAAACCGCCGATTGAGGCCACCTCGGCGACGCCCGGAACGCTCTCGAGCCAGTATTTGAGATGCCAGTCCTGAAACGACCGGATCTGCGAGAGATCCTGCCGTCCGGTCTCGTCCACCAGCGCATACTCGAAGACCCAGCCCACGCCGGTGGCGTCCGGCCCGAGTGAAGGATTCACACCGCCCGGCAGTTTTCCCTGAATTTTGCTCATGTATTCTAAAACCCGGCTCCGTGCCCAGTAAAGATCGGTTCCGTCCTCAAAGACGATGTAGACATACGAGAACCCGAAATCCGAGAGGCCCCGGACATACTTCACGCGCGGGGCCGCGATGAGTGAGGTGACGATGGGATAGGTGATCTGGTCTTCCATGAGTGTCGGGCTGCGTCCGGGCCATTCGGTATAGACGATCACCTGAACATCCGACAGGTCCGGGATCGCGTCCAGCGGGACTTTCTGTACGGCCCAGAACCCGGCCCCGAGCGCGAAAGTAACACCTAAAAGGACCAGGAAGGCGTTGCGTCCGCTCCATTCAATAATGCGCTCAATCATTTTTGTTCCTCCATCCCCTCCATGCCGGGCATCTCCTTCATTTCGCCTGCGCCGGTCTTACCCATCTTGGCCTTCTGCATCTGCCAGTCCGCCATCCCCACCGCCCCCATCAGATTTGTGGCGGCCTGTAGTTTGCTTTCGGAGTCAATTAAAAAGTTGGCCGAGGTGACGATCCGTTCTCCTTCTTTAAGACCGCTCACAACCTCATAGCGGTCGTCGGCCCGTTCTCCCAATTTGACCTCCCGCGGTTCATACACCCCTTCGCCTTGGTCGACAAAAACGAGTCGCCGGGTTCCGGAATCGAGGACGGCCGCGGCCGGCACGGCCAACCGCCGGCCGAGATTGATCTGTACCTCCACATTCGCGTACATCTCGGGTTTGAGTTTTCCGTCCGGATTCGATAGCTCAAAACGGACCTTCGTCGCCCGGGTTTCGGGTTCAAGATACGGATAGATATACTGAACCTTGCCAACAAACGGTTCGTTGGGATAGGCATTCACCGTGATTTCGGCTCGCTGTCCGGTCTTAATCTGCGCGATCTCGGATTCATAGAAGTCGGCCAGCAGCCAGACCTTGGA
>CAKKOZ010000081.1:3755-23550 GCA_919901335.1 Nitrospiria bacterium
TCGGGGCTGTAGACCGAAAACAGCGGCTGGCCGGCCTCGACCTGCTCCCCGGTGGTGTTCACGTAAAGCTCGTGGATGTATCCCTCGAACTTGATATGAAGATGCGCCACGGCCCGCTCATCCACCTCGATCCGGCCGACGGTACGAATCACTCGGGAGAGCGGTCGCGACTCCACGAGGCCGGAGGTGACCCCGATCAACTGACGTTTCACGGGGGTCAGCGTAAAAGCAGGAGCGATCCGGTCCTTCGGCCCGGCCGCGGCCGGCATCTCCATTCCGGCCATGCCGGGTGGACTTGCTTCCGTCCCGGTCATGGGTTTTGTCGGGCCACATCCGCCGATTCCAAACACCATCACGGCCATTATGATGATCATCAAATTCATGCCTCTCATGGCAGTACTCCTTTTATTATCGTCCGGTTAATGGTTCGAGCCGATCAGATCCAGTCCGGTCAATTCCTCCATCTCGGCCAGCGCCCTCTGGTACCGGAACCGCATCTCCTCGGCGCCGATCTCATCCTCAAAGAGGCTTGTCAGATTATTTAACAACGTCAGAAAATCCACCTTCCCGACCTCATAACCGGCCTTGGCCGATTCGAACGAAAGGCGCGCCTGTGGGAGAAGGCCCTGTTCGATCAGGGTCCGCAGCCGGTCGGAGGTCGTGATCTCCCGGTATAAATCACTCACCTGAAGCCGTACCTTTTGCCGGTCCTGATTCAAGCCCTCCCGCGCGCCGGCCAGATCGGCCTCGGCCTCCCGGATGCGGGCCCCCTGCCGGGAGCGATAGTAGAGCGGCAGATTCATGCTCACCATCGCTTCGTACAGGCTCTCGAATCGGCCGCGGTCGAAATAGCCCAGGCTGAGCTCGAAATCCGGAAGCCGGTCCCGGCGCGCCATTTGAAGCATCCGTTCTTTGGCCGCAACCGTCCGGTCCGAGCCGCGGATCATGGGCGATTGCGCCGTCGCGGCGGATTCAAACAGATCCTCGGTGAGGACCGGCTTGGGCGAACGGATCGGGATCGGATCGCCCAGCACCGCGCCGGGTGGGCGGAGGATCACTGCATTGATCGCTGCCTTCACCTTCTTTCCCTCCTGATCGAGCCGGATCCGTCGGTCGGTCAGCCGGGTCAACTCCGTCTGGGCCCGGAGCACGTCCTGCTGGATGCCCTCACCCACGCTGTAGCGGGCATGGGCCGTCTCCGTCAGGGTCTTGAGAAGCTTCTGGATCTCGTCAACCATCGCCTCCGACCGTTTGATCAGCGCGAGTTCAAAATAAAGTCGTTTCAACTCGGCGAGAACCCGCCGGCGCGTCTCCTCCAGCATCGCCTCCATCTGCCGGCTCTCTTCCAGCGCCGCGCCCTCGCTCAGCGATCGCTTGCCGGGAAACGGGACGATCTGTGAGACGGAGAGTCCCGCCATGCTCATCTCCTCCTCCCCGATGCTGGGCGACGGTCCGATGTTCTGGAGCCGCAACGACAGCATCGGATCGGGCAGGGCGCCGGCCTGGGAGATCCGGCTTTTCGCTGCTGCCCAGGCCTGCGCGGCGGCCGCAATTTCCGGATTATTCGTCAGGGCCTCCTGGATCAACTCCGACAGCTGAAGAGGCTCGGCCGCCTGTCCAAAAGAACAAACCGGCATTCCAACACTTCCCACAAGGCTGATCGGAATGAGGAAGTAAACCAACCGTCGTCTCAACGAGACGGGCCAATGAATCAGGGATACCATGACGGCTCCTTATATGAGATCAAGGGTCAAAAATAAGACGCTTTCGCTGAACATTCAGAGAAAGCAAAGTCAGGAAGGTTGTGGGAATATCAGAGCAGAAGCGTGGAGTGAAGCAGGAGAAGGGAAACGGTCGAAAGCGGCCGCGGGGGGTCATCCGCCCGTCCGATCCCCGCGGCCGGTGTCGGCACCGCGGCCGGCAGGCGGAGGGCATGGGTTAAAGGCGGCGCCGAACGATCCGGCTGAGTGACATGAAGCGCCTTCAGACTCGATGCGGATGAAGACAGGGTACAATCCATCTCACCCACCTTTTGAGAGGCCATGACATCGCACTGAACCGTCGGGCACGGCAGGGGCAGTTCCTCATGAGACGGCATACCGGAAGACGAGGATCCCATCGGCATGGATCCCGACAGGGTCATCGAAAACAGACAGGCATAGGCGTTGGTCGAAAACAGGATGAATAAAACGCCTAAAATCAGTGAAACACTCTTGGCCCGCATCGTTATGATCCCCAAAACCTGGGTTCATCATAACCAACCCGGCCCGATCGTGTCAAGACAAATGGCCCTGCGAAAAATCGGGTCCGGAGACTTGACCCGCGGCGCTCAATCTGCTATAGTACGCGCGGTATTTGAATCGCCCTCCATGCGTTCCAGTATTGCCAATATGGGAGGGCGGTTTTGTGTGCCTGGATAGTGAAAGGAGTAACGAATGAGCCAAGCATTGGCCGGAACAGAAACATCTGGAAGAACCGGAACAGAAACAGTTGCAAGACCGGTTGACTACGTGAACATCACGATGTTCGGCGTCATCGTACTGGTCGCCTTGATCGGCGTCCCGCTCTTCGGTTTCACCTACGGCTACACCGGGCTGGACTGGGCACTGTTCGGCATCCTGTATGTCGTGACCGGATTGGGAATCACGGTCGGATACCATCGCATGATCTCGCACCGGAGCTTCACCTGTCCGGATCCCGTGAAAGTGGCGTTTCTTATCGCGGGAGGATGGGCGTTTCAGAACTCGGCGATGAAATGGTCGGCCGATCATGTGCGACACCATGCCCGCGTGGACACGGAAGAAGATCCTTACAACGCCAAGAGAGGGTTCTGGTACAGCCATTGCGGTTGGCTGTTCTTCAAAGATCCCTACCGGGATGATAAATACGCGGCGCAGTTTAAGAAAGATAAATGGGTCGTCTGGCAGAACACCTATTACGTCCCGATCCTGGTCTCAGGTTTCTTGCTGCCTTTTGTGGCGGGACTCCTCCAGGGGGGATGGATGGGCGGGCTCAGCTGTTTTCTCCTGGCCGGCGTGGGGCGGGCCTTTCTGGTCCTCAACTCCACCTTCTGCATCAATTCGATCTGCCACATGTGGGGGGGACAACCCAACGGCACCGACAACAGCAGCCGGGACAGCGGGTGGATCTCGCTCATCACGTTCGGTGAAGGCTACCACAACTACCACCATGCCTATCTTAGGGATTACCGAAACGGCCCCAAATGGTACAACTTCGATCCGTCCAAGTGGCTCATTTTCGGCCTGTCCACGATGGGTCTCGCAGCAAACCTCAACCGGGCCGTTCTAAAACCAAATTAAGCAAGGCATCTTGAAAAAGGGCATCCTATTTTCGATGGGATGCCCTTTTTTTATTTCGGACGGTTTCGCCCGTCGGACTTGGTGTTGCGTTTTCCTTGAAAGCGGGATGAATTCTATTCGGGAAATCATCCTTGACAGGCCGGCAGCCGACCGTTATGATGAGCCAAAAAGAAACGATCCTCTCTACGAATGAGAACCGGAGGAAACACCTCGAATGATCCGATGGATACCGCTCATGATCTTGACCGGCGCATGGTTTTTGGCCGGTTGCAACAGCAACACCCAGCCGCCCCCGCTGGCCGTGACGGCGGTCAAGACGCCGGAAGAATTCGCAAAAGCCGAGACGGCATTTAACCGGTACTGCGCGGCCTGCCACGGCAACGCGGGGACGGGAACGGACCGCGGCCCAACCTTCATCCATCGGATCTATGAACCGAATCACCACGGCGACCCGGCCTTTTTGCTTGCGCCTCGGAATGGCGTCCGGGCCCACCACTGGAATTTCGGCGACATGCCGAAGGTCGAGGGGGTCACGGACGATGACCTAAAAGAAATTGTCGGGTACATCCGCTGGTTGCAACGGCAGGCCGGAATCCGGTAATTCGGTCAAAATAAACCGCCTGGAAATTTGATATGCCGGACGATTCTTTCACAGCCCAGGAACGCGAACACCTCGCACCATTCTTTACAAATCTCGATCGGAACATTTTCAGTCTCAAGCTGCCGCAGGAAGTGGCCGGGGCGCTTTTCTCCCGCTACAGCCGCTCGGCAAAAGACCTGCGGCGCGTTTTCCTGGAGGAATTCTTAGGCGAGATGGCCGCGCTCCAGGCGCCGTCCGCGCCGGAGGACACGGATGCGCTCAAGAAGGCCCGCGCCTTCTACGACCGCGTGCTGGTGGGATACGGCGATGATTCCGTCGCCCAATTGGGCGGAGCCCATATCGCCTGCGAGGGAATTTCCAATGTCGCGGCCAATCTGATCGAAGATGCGCGGATCGGACTTTCACCGCTTGAGAAGTCCACGCGGTATGTGCGCTTCGACAAAAAAGATTCCGACGGCGAATATCTATATTACAAAGAGCCCCGCATCATGGCCTCAAAGCATCGCTTGCAGTACATGAAAACCATGAACCTGCTCTTTCAGACCTACGCTCGGCAGATGGATCCCATGATCGCCTTTATTGCCCGTCGTATTCCGATCACCGAGATGTCATTTAAACATCCTCAAACCGGGGAGACGTTGACCTACGCCGATGTCGAACGGAATGCTGAACTGAAGAAATGGGCCCAAACCGCTTATCGAGGCACCATCCGGGCGCATGCCTGCGACCTTCTCCGGGGCTACCTCCCGGCCTCGACGAAAACCAACGTCGGTCTGTTCGGCACCGGCCAGGCCTTCGAGTATCTGTTGACCAAGTTCTATTCCCATCCCTTGAAAGAGATGGGGCAACTGGCCAAGGAGATGCATGGTGAACTGAACACAATGATCCCCTCCTTTGTAAAACGGGCGCGCGCAAACGGCTATCTCGCCGAGACGTATCAAGGCACCCGCGACTTCGCTCAGGAAGGGACGGCCGGGCTGAACGCGGCCCCGGCCGAAGCCGTGACGCTGGTGGATTACGATGCCGACGCCGAAGAAAAAGTGCTTTCGGCCATCCTCTATCCGCATACCCGGCATCCCCTATCACGGCTCCGCGCCGAGATCAAATCATGGGATCCGGAAAAACGCTCACGGCTTCTGGACGAATATCTGGATCGCCGGAAACACCGACGGGACAAACCGGGCCGGGCGCTGGAACAGGTTTATTATACCTTCGACCTCCTCGGCAATCTTGGGATGTACCGCGATCTCCATCGGCACCGGATCCTGTCACAGGAGCGTCAGGATTTCAGCACGGCGCACGGTTACGACGCGCCGAACGAGCTGGCTGAGATCGGGTTTAAGGAAGATTTCGACCGGTGCATGACTCAGTCGGCCGAGCTCTACGATCGGATCCATGCGGATCTTCCACGCGAAGCGCAGTATGGGGTCCCGTTCGCCTACCGCGTCCGCTGGTATATGAAAATGAATCTCCGGGAGCTGATTCATATCGCCGAGCTCCGCACGATGCCGCAGGGGCATCCCGATTACCGGTCCATGGTCCAGGAGATCTGCCGAAAGGTCGAGGCGGTGCATCCGACCCTTCTGCGATATGCCAAGTTTATTGATCGGAAGGAGTACCATCTGGGTCGGCTCCAGTCCGAGATGCGAACGGAGTATAAAAAATCCATCCAGACCCCCCATTCCCCCTCCGGATCGTAGCCGCCGGTCGAAGAGAAATTCCATGCAGGATAAAAACCGTTTCGCATTGAAAGAATGGGCCGTCGTCCAGGCCGCCTTGGCGGAAGGCCGGCAGAGTCTATTGCTGCGCAAGGGCGGTCTCATCGAGAAAAACCGGCGCTTCACGGTCGAGCATTCCGAGTTTTTTGTTTATCCGACCTACCTTCATCAGCAACGGAACGGCATCGTCCCGGCCGCGCGGGAAGACCTGGAACGGCTACTGGCCTCCCCGCCCCCTGAAGAGGAGGTGACCCTTTCCCATTATGCCGTCGTGCAGGACGTCTTCAGGATCGCCGACTTGGACCGGCTTCAACCGTTGGCAGACTGTCATATCTTTAATGCCGACGAAATCCAGAAGCGTTTTCTCTATGGTGAAACGCCGGGCCTTTATCTCATTCTGCTGCGCATCTACCAACTTCCAAAACCGTTCCGGATGCCGGTCCGACCTCACTACGCCGGATGCCGGTCGTGGGTTGATCTGGAACAAGAACTCCCGACGGCCGGATGCCGGCCTGTTATCGACGACACCGCATTCGACCTGGAAATCCGCCGCATCCGCGCGCTGGCACGGCACCCCCGTCCCGAGAAACCTGCTTAAAAAATATTGACACGGCCGCCGCCTGGTTCCAGGAATTGATTTTTGGGATCAAACGCTTTATAGTGACGGACGTCCAGGGCAATGATCCGAAGCGGAAAACGGTCCCATGAGTCAGCCCGTTCAGAAATCAGATAAGACAGAATCAACGGACGTCATCATCATCGGCGGCGGCATGGGCGGACTGGTGCTGGCCCTGGCCCTGGCCGGCCTGGGACGGAAGGTCGCGGTTGTGGAGCGTCAGATCCAACCAGCCCCCTACGCGCGGGGGGAACTGCTCCAGCCCAATGGTCTTAGAATTCTAGACCGGCTCGGCCTGTCGGAACAGCTCAAAACCCTTCCGTCCCACCGTGCGCATCAATTCCATTTCCACCGCATCGGCGGAAGAAAACTCTGCACCGTGGACTACCGGACGCTTCCCCCTCCATGGAATAATACGCTGATCACCCTACCCCACCATCTTTTGAACCTGCTCCTGAAACGCCTGGAGCAAAGCGACCGCGTCCGTCTCTGGACCGGAACCGATTTCAAGGAGCTGCTGTTTCACCACGATACCGTCGCCGGTGTCCGAGCCGAAAAGAACGGACGCATTCTTGAACTTTACGCGCCGCTCGTGATCGGATCGGACGGAGCCCGTTCCAAGGTACGGGAAGCGATGGGAGTCCGGTCCCGTCTTCATACCTATCGAGACGGCTATCTGACGATGGTCATCCCGCGTCCCGATGGATTCACCCATGACGCGCGGTACTACGTCGGATGCGGTGAGATTCTGGGGCTGTTTCCCGTGTCGGATACCGAGCTGTATCTGTTCTATATGGTCCCGGCCGTCGAACTGGGTCGGATCAAACAGGGCCGCATCGAGACCATGACGGCCGCGATCGCGAAGGTCGACGATTCATTAATCGGACCGCTCCAATCCGTCACGGCCTGGGATCAGACGGGGTACATGCCCTGTATGCGTGTCCGGGCGGAGCGCTGGACGGCCGACGGCCTCGCACTGATCGGGGATGCCGCGCATGCCATGAACCCCCATGTGGCCCAGGGCCGCAACCAGGCGATGGAGGATGCAATCACACTGGCCGAGGTGATCCAGGACTGTTTCGCATCCGGGGACTTCCGTCAGGCGCGGCTGAACCGTTATGAAAAGAAACGGCGGCCGGATGTGGAGCGGCTTCAGAAAATGGGCGATGAGTTAACCCTGCTCTGGAACACCGCGCTGCCGCCGCTGGCCTGGTTTCGGGACCGGATCTTTGAAGGCATGGAGCGCCATCCCGAGATCAGGGAACGGGTGGTCAAGACGATTTCCGGCCTTTCAATCCGGCCGATGGGACTCGTAAACCGCCTCCGCGTCTTCCTGCCGTAGCCGGCCGGGGACAGGCTTGAAATCTGTCCTCCTACTATACCGGTTGCTTTTTAGCCGTCTTGCAGATAAAATTATCCGGCAAGGAGATGACTTTATGTCTTATTATTCCCCCGGTTTGGCCGGAGTCCCCGCCGCGAAATCCAGGATCAGTTACCTGGACGGCCAGAAAGGCATTCTGGAATATCGTGGTTTCCGGATCGAACTTCTGGCTGAAAAAAGCGATTTCGTTGAGACGGCCTATCTCCTGCTCTTCGGCCGGCTGCCTACCGCTTCGGAACTCCGGAGTTTCAGAGCGGATCTCTGCGCTCATCGGCGGATCAAATACCGGATCACGGATCTCATCAAATGCCTTCCGGAATATGGACATCCCATGGACGCGCTCCAGGCGGCGGTCGCGGCGCTGGGGATGTTTTATCCCGCCAAGAAGGTCCGGGACCCCGAGGTCCAGTACCATTCGTCGGTGCGCCTGATCGCAAAACTTCCCACCCTTGTGGCGGCCCACGCCCGAATGCGCCATGGAGATGATCCGATCCCACCGCGGGACGATTTAAGCCATGCGGCCAATTTCTTATACATGCTGACCGGGAAGGAGCCGGACCCGATGATGGCCGAGGTCCTGGACGTCGCATTGATACTGCATGCCGAGCACACCATGAATGCCTCGACCTTCAGCGGTTTGGTCACGGCGTCCACCTTGGCTGACGCCTACACGGTCGTCTCCTCCGCCATCGGGACCCTCTCAGGACCGCTGCACGGCGGCGCCAACGAACAGGTCATTGATATGCTGCTTGAGATCGGGTCGGCGGCGAACGTCCGGCCTTACATCGAGAAGAAGCTGGCGGCCGGAGAGAAGATGATGGGCTTCGGCCACCGCGAGTACAAAGTAAAGGATCCCCGGGCCACGATCCTGCAAACGTTGATGCAGAAGATGTTCGACCGCCACGGCCGGTCGCCGCTCTATGCGATTGCGCTGGAGGCGGAACGCGTCGGGGTTGATCGCCTCGGCAGCAAAGGGGTCTATCCCAATGTTGACTTCTTTTCCGGAATTGTGTATGAAAAGGTGGGAATCGAGAAAGACCTCTTCACGCCGGTCTTTGCCATGGCCCGCGTGTCGGGCTGGCTGGCGCACTGGATCGAGCAGCTAAAGGAGAACCATATTTTCCGCCCGACCGAAATCTATGAAGGCGAGCATGAACAGCGATATCTCCCACTGGATCAGCGATCCTAACCGATAAGACATCTGAGGAAGGAGGAGCCCATGCCCAAGAAGACCAGCAAATCCAAGGCGAAAAGAAAGGCCCATAAATCGGACGCGAAAAAAACCAGGAAGATCGCGCGCAAACCGGTCAAGACATCCGCCGGGAAACCGGCCAAGAAGAAGGCCGTAAAAAAGAAAGCGGCACGGACGGCGGCCAAACCGGTCCGGAAACCGGCAGCGACAAAATCGGTCATGGTCGTTAAAGCCGCGCCGCCGCCGATGAAGCCGAAAGCGCCGGCCGTTCCGATGATCACAGAACAGCGCGTCGGCATCGTCGTGCATTACTACAGCCATCTCAACGTCGCAATCATCAAGCTGGATCAAGGGGCTCTTCAGATGGGGAATCCCATCCATATTAAAGGGCACACGACCGATTTTAAACAGCGGGTGGAATCGATGCAGATCGAGCACCAGCCGATTCAGAGGGCGGAGGTCGGCCAGGAATTCGGCTTAAAGGTCTCGGACCATGTCCGTGAACATGACGTCGTTTATAAGGTGATCGGGTAGATACCCAGCGAGCAAGGCGAGCGCGAGTCGGAAACAAAAAAGCCCCCCGTGTTCAACAGGGGGCTTTTTTGTTAACAAGCTTACTTCGCTTGAGACAACAGCCGAACAACGTTCGACGCCTGCGGACCTTTCGGTCCCTGGGTCACTTCAAACTCGACCGCTTCACCTTCGTCAAGCGACTTGTATCCGTCACCCGAGATTGCAGAGAAGTGTACAAACACGTCCTTGCCGTCCTCCTGGGACAGGAATCCATAACCCTTGCTGGCATTAAACCACTTCACAGTGCCTTTTACCATTGTAATATCACCCCTTTCCTATGTGTGATGAGTTTTGTGTTTGAGGTTTCACTGGACTGAATCAACAATCAGGAATCCCCGCTCTGAGCCGTTCGCGGGTCACAAAAAAACCGCAGAGCCTTGCTTCAGCCTCTGCGGTTCAGTAAATCCCTACAAAAACTTGCTCACAAAGCACGGGCAAGATACCACAGCATAAAATAGGTGTCAAGTCTTTTTTTGTCTTTTTTGGGTCTGCCAATTTACCCCGGCCGCGTGGCGATGTAGGACGTCAGTATTTTCGAGGGGTGATAGGAGAGCTTGGCCGCGCGCAGCCGGTCTAGGCTGGAATCGTCCATGGCATGGATCGTCGCATAGCCCGACATCTCCCGGCAGAATTCGCGGTAGAGATAGGCCGAAAGGCCGGTGATCTCCCGATCGGCCACCTCCAGCAGCACGCAGAAGATATCCGACCGGAACGGGTAACCAAAGGTGTATCCGACGATACTCCCGCCCAATCGCATCACGCGCCCGGTCAGGCCCAAGGCCATATAATCTTCAAGCGCCCGCCGATGAGCCGTTGCGGCGTCCTCCAGCATCATTTGATCCTGATCCCGGTTCCCGGATGACGGGCCGTGCCCGGCATGCTGAATCTTCCATCGGGCAAACAGTTCCAGGCAGTCGTCGCGATCGGATGAACGATAGGGCTCAAGCCGGAGATGATCTTCCCGGTGCTCCCGCGCAAAACGGTTGCAGGCCCATCGTTTCGCCTTGTAACGATCGCCGGCCAGACGAACCAGCGTCTCACGGTCATAGAGATACTCCTGTTCTTTCGGCTTGACGACCCGACCCATCGTCTCAAAGAACAGAACCTGTTCCGCAGCCAGGCTCTCAATTCGAGACACGGCCGGATTGGAATTGATCGCGTCCATACGATCAAAACAGCGTTGGACGGCCGTCTCAGTCAGCGTTTCCCCGATCGGCGGAAGGGGCATGAACAGACCATCGGCATAACGGGAAAAGAGACAGAACTGCCGTTCGATGATCGCCCAGTAATATTTGAAATGATCCCTCCAGACCATCAGAGGGGGCCAGGAATAACTCGAAAGCTCCGTCCGGGTCCATTTCATTGCCGACTCAAAGAGGGGACGATCGGCATCGGCCAGCGGCGTCAATCCCAGGACTTCAGGGGAGGGTCGTGATTGAGGATGCCCACGATGTGGGTATCGAGCGGCCGATGATCGTCCCGTCAAGGCTTCCGTCAAGCGGGGTAGCGGCGTCAGGATCATCACATCATCCTGGCAGGCTCCGATCAGCCCGGGATGCGCCTGGAGCATTTTGATGATCTCATCCGACTCCAGCCGGTCGGCCAGAGTCCGGGCGTATTCGAACGGCACCGCGTCAAAGAGGGTTTCAACGATCACCGGGCATTTCCGGTCATATCCCAGCAGCACAGTGCTCTTGGCGGGATCCCACATCAAGGCGAGAGGAAACAGTTGACAGTCGAAAGGACGATCGTCATAAATCCGGCAACCGTTTGCGGCTGGATCGAAGGCGGGGCAGATATAGCCTTCGCCGTTCGGATGGGGGATCAGTTCGATCCGGCAGCCTTTTTCATCCGCAAATCGTTCCGGAGGGATGCCGCGTTGGATCGCCCGGCGGATTTCCTCGGCCGTAAAGTACGGCGCCAGCGGGCTGTCTTTCTCCGGAAAACGGCAGCAGACATCGCAGGCAAGGCAGCGAGCGGTCGGTATCAGTTGGGGAAGGGCGGGATCGGGATGGGTTGATTTCATGTTTCGGAATTGTTACCATTGGGCATCCCCGCCTTCACAGGCAGGGTTCTTCGACCCATAAGGAGCCTCCGGTGTTGCATTCAAAAATCCGGTTCACGATTCTGTTCACGGCTTTGTGCCTCATGCTCGGGGAACGACCGCTTTCGGCTGTCGAGCCGCCCGCGGAAAAAGACGGGCTGTTTGTGAAAATTCTCGAGGGAGCCTACCAGGCTTCCTGCGACGATGTCGACCGCCTCCGCGACTATTACCGGTCGGACGCCCAAATCATCCATGACGGGCGGCAGACCACGCTGGATGAAACGATCCAAGAGATCAAAGAGTCCATCCGCCCGCTTCAGAACCTGCATTGCACCTATCAACCCCGCGTGAAAACGAGCCGGATCAGCGCCGAAATCGTCTACCTCATCGTCCGCGAAACTATTCGTCTTTCAGCCGGCAACCGTGAACCGCAAGCGATCGAACAGATCTGCAGCTATATCTTTATGAAGGACGGATCGCGGTGGAAGATCGTACTGGATCACTGTTCCACCGTCCCGGGAGAAACCGCATGATCGCTCCCCCGTTCCAAAAAACGGATCTGGATTTTCTCCCGATTCTCAAAGAAGGCCGGCCAGATCCTGGCAGGATCCTCTGAAAAAATGCTCTCCGGGTCCGCATCCATGCTGATCCAATCCCCGCGCGCGAATTCCCGGTCCAGCTGCCCCGGTGCCCAACCGGAGTAGCCGGCATAGATCCGGATCGTCTTGTCGGGGTTTGGGTTCCGAAGCACATCCATTATGATTTTCCGGTTTGCCGTAACGTAGATGTCATCGAGGACTCTCTGCGCGCCCGGGAGCGACGCATCGGATCGCAGGAGCGCCCGCATGAGATTTGCACTCACCGGACCACCGAAATAAACGGGCTTCGAGAACGTTTTGATTCCCTTGATATCCGGAAGGACCTGGTCGAGTGGAACATCGGTGGGACGGTTGATGATCAAGCCCGATGCACCTTCCTTCCCATAGGTCACGAGGAGAACCACGGTGTGAAGAAAGTTCGGATCGTGCAGCCGGGGAGATGAGAAAAGGAAGGCCCCTGTCCTCAAGGGCTCGCCAAGCCATTCCGGATCGGCGGCGTCGGCCGGGGCCACCGACATCACGCAAAGGAGGGTGAAGAGCGTGACCGAAAAGCAACGCATACGACTTGGATGATCCAGGGCAAAGGTTAGGTGTTGAACAAAAAAAGTGGGCTTACAAAATGGAGTCCGGATCAGCGACCGCGGTCTCCGCCGCCTCGACCGTATCCTCCGCCCCCGCCCCGACCGTATCCCCCGCCCCCGCCTCCGCCTCCCCGTTCACGCTTTTCCTGGGGCCGGGCCTCACTCACAATCAGGTTTCTTTCCATGAAACTCTTCCCGTTGAGCAGCTCAACCGCTTTTTGGGCCTCTTCGGAAGAACCCATCTCCACGAAGCCGAATCCCCGCGGGCGACCCGTCTGACCATCCGTGATGATCTTTACGGAAGCGACCGTTCCGGCCGGTGCAAACAAATCGTTGATCTCTTTCTCTGTGACTTGGTACGAGAGGTTACCGACATACAGCTTAGCACCCATCCGATTCTCCTTTGGCCCTAAATGATCCTTGACGGATGATCCCGTCCGTTGCCGTCCGGAACCTCAATAACTGCTTTTCATCATGCTACATACGAATCATATTGTCAAGCGGAAAACAGCGCTCGTTCCCCGTCTTTGTGGCCAGCCAAAGGCAGCGCTTCCGGAGAGGCCGGTAATCCGGCCGGGGAATAACGGACGGACCCCGATTTCCTGTTTGCATTTTGAGCGGCCAGGCGTTAGAATGGGAGGCAGGACCATCCATGTTGATCTGCCCCAACTGCAAGAAAAAGTACCGATCGGCTATTCTGGTCTGTCCGGACTGCAAGCGGGAACTTCTTCCCCCGTCCGCGATCAAGCTCCAGACCGAACACCCCGATATGGCACGATCCAATCGATCCCAAAAACCGATCCCTCCCAAGAAAACACCGGATGAGAAACGGAGCGAAACCTACATGGATATCCTCCGCGGCAACCCCGGCGAGGTGAAAGAGGCGGCGCGGATTCTTGAGAAGGAAGGCATCCGATGGCAGATTGAGTACGACGAGGCATTCCGGTTTCAGGTTCGGTTGGATGGAGAAAATCAGGTTCAAGACCCCCCGGGGATGGTGGTCCGGGTGCCCGCATTCCAGCTTGAGAAGGCCCGCGCCCTTTTAGACTGGGAAAACCAGAAGGACAGCCTCCCCCATGAAACGGACACCGCGCGGACCGGAGACAAGGAAGAAATGCTCGTCTGTCCTGGCTGCGAGGCCGAGATCATTCCGGAGGAAGACGCCTGCCCCGAATGCGGATGGGAATTTGATCTGGAAGACGAAACGGATGAAGAGGAATATTTCTGTTCATCCTGCGGGGAAACCTGCGACCCGGATGATCCGGTCTGCCCGAACTGCGGCGCGCATTTCGATCACTAACAGGCTGCCGAAAAAGTCCATCTGCTTCGTTACCGAAGACGGCGAACCGAGACGAGGCGCCTTCGGCGCAGATTATATTCCGCGCCGCTGTTGCAGCGCGGTGCGGTTTCTCGGCCCCTCCCGGAATCGATTACGGCTCGAGATCCCGCCCCTTCACGGTCTTGCGCCCGTCGGCCCTGGCCTTCTCAATCGCGTCCAGGCAGAGTTTCTCGACCCGCTGGCTCAGCACCTCCAGGATATCGGCCGAGGTATGAAAGCCGGACTTCTCCCGTACGAATTTCTTTATCTTCGATGCAACCACCAAAACGTCCGCCATGCTTTTCTCCCTTCCGTGTGAGTTTCCAATCCATGGATAAAAACGAAAACGGTCTTATTATATAGATCAAATCTTTTGCGTCAAGTATTATTATCCATGTTTAAGAATTTTCCTTGAGCTGCCGTTCGAGCGCTTCATAAAACGCCAGAATGTGGACACGGTTGGCGCCGAAGTCGCCGCGACCGACGCGGGAGGCGGAATAAACGTAAACCTCCACATCGCCGGATGCCGGGCCGGTCACCAAAATGGACAGGTCATCCCGGAACCGCCAGATCCGACTGGTCACCTCGACCTGATAGGCGCCCAAATCTCTTTCCTCTCGGATCATCTTCCAGCGGGGAAGGGATCGGATCGTCCGTTCGACCGCCTGTTTCATCGCGTCCTCCGAGAGCCGGTAACGCCGGATGCGGAGTTCGGGCAGGAGCGGGTCCGCGGCCGTCTCGGCCACGTTGTACCGCAGATAGATCGAAAGCCGTTTCGCGGGACCCGGCGGGTCCCACAGCATCGGCCGGTTCATCGCGATCGCAATCACAACGGCAGACGCCGGCAGGATCAGGACCGTGATCACCACGACAAGAATCTTGGACCTCATGATTTTCGCCTTTTAGGATTGGGGACCACGCGGTTCCCACGCGGATCCCTATCGCGACGGGGAAGTCCCGGCCGGTTCCCGGAACGGCTCCAAAGGAATCACGTTGACGGACCCGAAGCTCGAAAGCGGCTGATCGAACCGGTCCGGCCGGCCGACCGCAAGGATGATCAAGGCCTCCGGCCTGAGATGCTTTTGTGCGACAGCTCGGATCTCCTCCCGCGTCACGCCGACGACCCTGTCCCGAAAACGTTCCAGATAGTCCGGCGGCAGTCCGTAATATTCCAGCGAGGCCTGGCGGTTTGCGATCTGTGCGCTGTTGGAGAAGGAAAACACAAACGAGTTCAGGAAGGACTCCTTGGCCAGCCGGAGATCTTCCTCCGTGATGGGCTCCGTCCGAATCCGGTTGATCTCCCGTTCAATGGCCGAGATCGCCTGATGCGTGGACGGGGCCTTCGTCTCGCCGTAGACTATAAACAGTCCTCGCTCCAGATTCCCGACCGTAAAGATGCTGCCGACCGAATAGGCCAGACCCTGTCGAGTGCGGACCTCTTTGAACAACCGGCTGCGGAATCCGCCGTTCCCGAGAATGTCGTCCAGCAACGTCACGGCAAAGTAGTCCGGATCATCCTGCCGGATGCCCAGATGCCCGATGCGGAGGTGCGTCTGGGAAATGTCCTTCTCGATCAAATGGACGGACGGCTTGAGCGCATCGTCGATCGGCGGCAAGGGGGGCAGATCCTGCTTGCCCGGAGGCCAGTTGGCGAAGGCCCGCCGGATCTTCTCGATCATCTCTCTTTTTTTAAAATCGCCCGACACCGAAAGGATGACTGCGTTGGGATGGTAATAGGCCGAATGAAAGGCGATCAGGTCGTCCCGCGTGATCCGTCCGATCGTCTCGACGGTGCTCTCACGTGCCAGCGGGTGATCCGCCCCGTAGACCCGAATGGCGAACTGCCGGCCGGCGATCCCGGCCGGGTTGTCGTTCCGCCGCCGGATGCCTTCAAAAGCCTGGAGCTTGGCCAGATCCAGTTTGTCCTGCGGAAAGGCCGGATGCATCAGCATATCAGCGAACAGGGCGAGGCCCCGATCGAAATCCTTTTTCAGCACATCGAGTGATGCAAACCCGGCGTCCTGACCGATCAGGCTGCTCATCTCGGCCGCCATGAACTCCAGTTCTTCATCGAGCGCGTCGCCCAAAATCGACGGGCTGCCCCCGGACCGCATCCCCATTCCGGTCAGCCCGGCCAGACCGATCTTGTCTGCCGGCTCGTAAACGCTTCCGGTCCGGATCATCGCGTGGAGACGAACAAGCGGAAGCTCATGATCGTCCAGAAGATACAGCACCATCCCATTTTCCAGCACGACCCGCTCCGCAGCGGGCGGATGAAACTCGACCGGTGGAAAGGTCATCGTCCGGGGATCGGCGGCCAAGACCGGAGAGACCCCGGCATGAGAGATAAGAAGGGCAACCATAAAAATAAAAACCCGACCCGCCACCGCCTAATCCTTTCCCTTTTTCACCAGTGTCGCGACCACTCGATTACTCTTGACAAAATACTGCCGCGCGACACGCGACACATCCTCGGCCTTCACCCGGGCGATCCGTTCCCGGTTCTCCGGAAGATACCGCCACGTTCCGGCGACGGCCTGAAAATAACTGAGATGGGAGGCCAGACCGCTGTTCGAATCAAGGGAGCGGATCCGGTCGGCGTCCAGATTGTTCAACCCCTTTTGGAGCTCGCGGGGCTGCACGGGCTCGGTCTTCAGACGGTCCAGCTCGGCATAGATCGCCGTCTCCAGCTCATTCGGGGTGTGGGGGAAGCGGGGCGTCGCCTGAATCATGAACAGATTGGGATAGCGGGCGCCCGGCACGCCGGTGCTTGTCGAGACGTTGACAGCCCGTTGTTTTTCCTTGACCAGCGTTTTGTACAACCGGGATGAACGGCCGCCGGACAGGAGCGAATCGATCACGTCAAACACGGCGTCATCGGGATGATCCAGCGCCGGACGGTGGTACCCGATCAGGACGGACGGCTCGGCCTCGAACTCAACCTCCGCCCGTCGCTCGCCGGCTTGATCGGGCTCGATTGTAACAACGGCCGGCGGCGGTGGTTGCATCGGGATCGCCCCAAAATACCTTTCCATGAGACGAATCGTGGCCCGGGGGTCGATGTCGCCCATGATCGCGATCACGGCATTGCCGGGCCCGTAATAGGTCCGGAAAAAGGTTTCGGTCTGGGCGCGGCTCAAGGCCTCCAGATCGGACGTCCAGCCGATCACCGGCATCCCGTAGGGGTGTGCGCTGAAGGCCGCCGATAGAAAGGCTTCATACAGACGGCCGGACGGCGAGTTCTCGTACCGCAGCCGCCGCTCCTCAAGCACAACGTTCTTTTCCTTGTAAAACTCGCGCAGCACGGCATGGGCCATCCGGTCGGATTCAATGGCCGCCCACAGCTCCAGCCGGTTGGCCGGCAGGCTGACGACATACCGCGTCAGGTCCTTTCCGGTCGTGGCATTAAGTCCCACCGCGCCGTTGCGCTCATAGATCTCGCCGACTTCGTTCGGCACGACGTACGTTTCGCTCTCGCGTTCCAGATCCCGAAACCGCTTCTCATACGCGGTCAGTTTATCCGGATCCGCATCCGGGCCTTTGTCGCGTTCCTTGCGGAGGTCGCTCCAGGCCTGATCCATCTGCCGGAGGACGGCGACCTCCCTCCGGTAATCCTTCGTCCCGATCGTCTGCGTCCCTTTGAAGGCAAGATGCTCATACAAATGCGCCACGCCCGTCATTCCGGGCTGCTCGTTCACCCCGCCGACTTTGTAGGCGATTATGCAGGAGACGACCGGCGTCTGATGCCGTTCGACCATCAGGAGCTGAAGCCCGTTCGACAGACGGTGCTCGACCACCCGTTCGGCCAGGCCGACTTCGCTATGCTTGACCGACGGCGCGCCGGCTGGATTCTCGGCCGACAAAACCGGCACGGAAAATCCGAAGAATAAGGTCAGGGCGATGACAATGATTTTACATAAGCGGGTGGCCGGGGGCGGGGCGCCCCGTCCGCCCGCAACGGAAGGGCCCCACTGGGGGATGGGTGGAGTGAGGACGGATGGGGCTGCCGCAGGACAGGACCCGCTTAGGCAACGACGTGTGTATTCCATCCCAATTTCACCCCGCAAATCACGCAAACATCTTTTTCAAACCTTCCACCGTCTCACAGAAAAAATCCGGACCGGACCGGCGGAGCTCCTCCGGATCTCCCAGCCCGTACCCGACGGCGCAGACCGCGATCCCGGCCGCGCGCGCGGCGTTGATGTCGTGAAGCCCATCGCCGATCATGACGGCCCGCTTCGGATCGGCCGAAAGCTTCTCCAGAACCGTGAACAGCATCTTCGGATCGGGCTTGAGCGGATAACCGTTGTCGCCGCCGAGGATGAGATCGAACCGGTCCGCGATCTTCAACCCGGCCATTAGTTTATCGGTATAGAGCTGGGCCTTGTTCGTCACGACGGCCCTCTTCTTGGATTTGAAATGGGCCAGCACGCCGTCCATGCCCGGATAGAGCGTCGTGGTATCAAGGCAATGGGCCAGATAATGTTTCCGGAAAATCGCCATCGCGGATCGAAATTGCTCGCCCTCTTCTTCTCCCACGGCCTGCCGGATCAACGCGCGGATCCCGCTTCCGACGTAAGAATAAATCAGCGCATCCGGTTTTTCCGGAAGACCGATTTCCCTGAGGGTCAGATTCACCGAGAGAGCGATGTCCACCTTTGTATCGGCCAGCGTCCCATCCAGGTCGAATATAAGCAGGTCGGCTTTAAACATCCATCAGGCTTTCTTTAACAGATCATCCAGCTTTTATGGAGAAAATCATACGGGAAACCCGCCCGAACCGCAAGCCTTTTTTCCAATCCCGGCCGCATCCTGAATTGATTTATCCCTGCCGGAATTGTTATGATGCCGCTGGTTTCAGACGGGATCTGGAATCATGATTCGTACGCCCATGGAGACACCCGGATGCCTCGCGATCTGAGCCGAGTCGCCGTTTTTTTTCTAACCCTGCTCATAGGGGCCTTTGCGGCGGCGCCGGCTCATTCGGAAACCGAAGAAACCAAGCCCGGCCTCGTTTTCGAGCCGCACAAGTTGAACTATTTCGTTTTAAACGGCGTGCCGCCCAACGAGAATGCACAGGTCAAGTTCCAGATCAGCTCAAGATTTCAAGTCACGGAATGGCGCGATTACCGATTGTATTTCGCCTATACCCAAAAATCGTTCTGGAATATCGGAAAAACGTCCATGCCGTTTGAGGAAAGCAATTATAATCCCGAACTCTTCATCTCCCGCCCCATGGACCGGCCGATCCATCGGAATTTAAAACTGCACGACCTGACCTTCGGCCTCTTCGAGCATGAATCCAACGGGCTGTCCGGCATTGACTCAAGAAGCTGGAACCGGTCCTACGTGGCCTCTTCCTTCGGTCTTGAATCACAAAAAACGCTTGAAGAAACCAAGCCCCTGATAAAACATCGGTTTCTGATGTCGATCAAGCTCTGGATTGCTTACAACAAGAGTAGTCAGGAGAAATATCTGGAATCGATCGGCCGGGGTAACGAAGCGTTTCTGGATTATGCCGGCTGGGGAGAGGTCCGCGCGAGTCTAAGAGATATTTTTCTTCCCAAGAATCAGGTCGATTTTAAAACAAGAATCGTCCCTTCCTGGAGTCATGGGTCCTACGAAATCGGGTATCATCAGAATATTTCCACAACCAACTTTTTCATCTATGCTCAGTACTGGTACGGTTACGGCGAGAGTCTGCGGCGGTTTGCGGAGTTGGATCGAAGATTTAAAATAGGTCTTTCGTTCTTCCATTGACGATCCGCCGTCGTTCATGTGGACACGCGATGAAGCCGCGCACACCTGACCCGAACAGGGCGACCCCAGAGGGGCGCCGTTACAATGGATAG
>CAKKOZ010000082.1 GCA_919901335.1 Nitrospiria bacterium
AATGGTCCAAAAGATAAGGAAGAAGGTTAAGAAAGGTCCCAAGGCCCCGCATGCGGTTCCGCTTGCGATCGTGATGACGGCCTTGTACGGTTTTGAGCGCAAGGGGCGCGATTTTCGACAGACGTTTGAGGATCCGGTTCAATTGCGTGCCGCACTGCGCCAACAGCTGGATCAGGAACCGATTCCGGCCGACCGTGTTCTTTCATTTTATGAATATCGGGACTGGGGGCTTAAAAGCGCCCCTGGAAGGCTGTCCGGAATGTTTTCGAAAACCGGACTGATTCCCATGGGGCCGCCCCTCGAAGAAGAGGAGGCCAGCGCCTTTCCACAACTCGGCATTCTCCCGACCGTGGCGATCGTCAAGGCAGAGCATCTGGAAAGCTTCTCAGGAAAATTGGGCGATGAATGGCACGAAGTGGCACGAGTCGCTTTCCAAAACAGCGTATATCCGACCTTTAACCTGATCCCGGGCTATGATCTGCTTCTTTACATGCCGATCTGTCATGCGCGGGACACCAACCGCGCGATCACGGCACTAAATCACGTGACGCAAGAAGCTTTCGACCAGGCCGGACGGCCTTATCCGGGACCGTTTCAAATGTTTCCCGTTGACGTCCTGGCCCGAATCCCCCTTCAGGAACCCATCTCCGGCTGAAATCAAGAATACCTGACACAGCGCTTCGGTGTATGTTACAATTTAAACATTAAAGGAAGGAGTGCTGAAAGTGCCGACGGTCCAGGTTTACACAACACGGTATTGCGGTTACTGCGTCCGGGTCAAGCGGCTGCTTGAGCAGGAAGGAATCCCGTACGAGGAGATTGATATCTCCGAGACGCCCGAGGTCCGCGATGAGCTGGTCGGGAAGACGGGGGAATGGACTGTTCCGCAGATCTTCGTGGACGGGAAATATATCGGCCAGGACGACGAGCTGTACGCCCTGATTCGAAGCGGCGGGTTGCGTTCGGCCAGCGGCCGGAAATAAAAACCATGTCACTTGAAGAGAAATTAATCCGCACAAAAACGGTTTACAACGGACGATACGTTCAGGCCGAAGAGCGGATCGTCCGGCTGCCCGACGGGCGCGAGGCGGTGCGGGAGATCGTGCGGCCGCCGGACGCGGTCGGGGTGCTGCCGATCGAGGCCGACGGGACGGTCCATCTTGTCCGGCAGTACCGTCAGGCGATCGGGCGGGTGATCCTCGAAATCCCGGCCGGGATCATCGACTCCGGCGAGTCCAAGGAAGAGACCGGTCGGCGGGAATGCGAGGAGGAATCCGGCGTGCGGCCGGGCAAGATGGAATGGCTCTTTCGGTATTACCACTCGGTCGGCTTCTCAACCGGCAACATGGAGATCTATCTCGGGATGGAATTGACGCCGAGCACGGCCGCGCATACGGACGAGGGAGAATTTATCGAGCGCGTGCGGATGCCGTTCGATGAGTTGTATCGACTGGCCGTGACCGGCCATATTGTGGACAGCAAAACGATGCTGGCGGTGCTGTGGTATCAGCACCGCGTGAGGAAGGTTTAAACCGATCACCCCGACTGCGGTTTACCGGGGCTGAATATCTCGCGGGTGCGGCAGTAGTTGGACTGGCCCAGCCTTCCGATGGCGCGAAGCCGCGTCGGGTCAAGGCTGCCGTTGCTCCAAAGATCATCCTCAAGGTGAATATAGACCACCCGACCGATCACCAGGCGATCCATTGTTTCCGGCAGCGGCATCACCTGAACAAGACGGCATTCCAGGCTGACCGGTGCCCCGCCGATTCGCGGCGGCTTGATCTTGACGCTGGGTCGCGGCGTGAGATTGGCGATCTCGAACTTGTTTGTGTCCGGCGGATAATTTCCGCCGGCCCGGTTCATCCCTTCCGCCAGTGCCTCGTCCACGATATTCACCACAAACTCACCGCCCGCCTCGATATTGCGCAGCGTTCCCTTTTTTTCGTTTCCGCGCTGCGCGATCGCAATCGCCACCAGCGGCGGGTCGGTCGAGATCCCGTTGAAGAACGAGAAGGGCGCGGCGTTCGGCAATCCCTCGGGACTGACCGTCGAGATGAACGCGATCGGGCGGGG
>CAKKOZ010000083.1 GCA_919901335.1 Nitrospiria bacterium
GCGAATGTCCAGAGCGAATACGATGTCTTGGTCCCGTCTTACACAAAGGGTGAACACGGGAAGGAACTGGAACTCGGTACGGCCGTTACGCTTCAGTTGACGCAGAATCTCGGCCTCGAGATCGAAGGCGAGCGGGTTACTCTGGACCCTGATGAGGGGTCAAGCGAATCCGGCTGGGCCAACCCGGAGGCGGTCTTAAAATATGCGATCCATATCAGTCCCGAGCATGAATGGATTGCGACCGCAGCCGTCGGCGTCGAGATCCCTTATGGAGCAGAGGAGGTCGGCGCCGAGGATTTTTGGGGATTGTCGACGGGGGTTTTCTACGGAAAAGGGTTCGGCGATCTCCCGGAGGGGTTGGCCTTTCTTCGACCTTTGATGATTCAGGGGGATGTGGTGATTCACCATTCTCTCACGAGTGAGGCGGATGCGGCATTCAATACGCTCGCGTATGATTTTGCGATCTATTACAGCATCCCTTACCTTCAGCAGTTCGTGAAGGATGTCGGGATTCTCTGGCCGTTCAGCCGACTGTTTCCCATGGTGGAATTGAATTACGACCGTGTCCTCAACGGCCCTGAAGCGGGTATGCTCGAAGGTGTTGCCAGGCCGGGCGTGATGTGGGTGGGCAAATCGGTTCAATTAGGACTGGCCGCGATCGTTCCGGTCGCGGGGCATCCCAAAGAAGACGGGGAGAGGGGTGTGACGGGGATCGTTAGCCTGTACCTGGATGATCTGTTTCCATCCGTTTTCAGAAAGCCTCTGCTGGGGGGTGAGTGAGGTGATGGAAAAAGCGTTAATCTTGTTATTTGCGCTGGGCCTTGCAGCCGGAGGCATTCCGCCTCCGGCTGCGCGGGCCCATGCCTTTCCCGAGCGTGCGGAGCCGAAGGTCGGCTCGACCGTCCGGTCGTCTCCTTCGATGGTCCGTGTCTGGTTCGACGGGGGTCTGGAGCCGGCCTTTAGCCGCATCCGCGTGACAGATACAAACCATCAAGCCGTGGACAAAGGCGACGGCCGTGTGGGTGAAAAGGACCACACCGTGCTGGAGGCGAGCCTGCCCGCGCTTTTGTCCGGGACGTACCATGTATCCTGGATCGCCATCTCGTTCGATGGCCATCGCACCGAAGGCGATTTTTCATTCACCGTTGAGACGCCCCCATGACGCATTCTCATCTGTTTCTGCATGTCTTGGTCCGTTGGCTTGATTTCATCGCTCTGGTCGCTTTTCTGGGGGGCCTCGGCTATCGTTATTTTGTATTGAGGCCGGTCTGTCGTGCACGGTCCGTTTCCCATTCCGGGCCGTCCGAGCGCATTTGGATGGCCACGATGCTTACGGTGCTTGCGGCCACAAGCTTGACCGATCTGCTTTTCAGGACGGCCATGATGAGCGGACGGCCTGTTCCGGAACTTTTTTCCGTGCTGCCCACCGTTATTATAAATACTCATTTTGGAGGTGTCTGGGTCTGGAGGTTTGGGCTGATCCTCTTATTGTGTGGAATCATTTTTCTCGAGGGACGCCGCGGTTTGAGCTCGACGGTTTTAAGATATCTATCGCTTGGGGCAGGCGTTCTTCTCGGTTTGACCACCAGCTTGTCGGGCCATGCGGCCGATCAAGGAAACTGGTCATGGACCGTTTTGGGAGATTGGATCCACGTGACGGCGATTTCCGGCTGGGTCGGAGGCTTGTTCGCCTTGCAAATTCATCTGGCCCGGTTTCTGCCCCGGATTCCGTCGGGCGAACGGAGGACCTTTCTCACGGCCGCCATCCGGGCCTTCTCGACGGTGGCCATGACCTGCGTCGGCGGCTTGTTTCTATCCGGTGTTTACAATACCTGGGTCCATGTGCATTCGCCGTCGCTGTTGGTGGGTACGGAGTACGGCAAAATTTTAATTCTTAAGTGGGTGTTGCTCGGTCCGATGATTTTCATCGGCGGCGTCAGCCGGTTTTACATTCTACCACGGCTTGAAAAGAAAGAGGGGGTGACTTCGTCGAGCTTCCCGGTGCGCTGGATCCGTCTGATCGTTGAAGCAGTCTGGAAACGTCCGGATGATTCGAAATTGGAAGGGTTGTTTTTCCGTTTGATTACGATCGAGGCCGTTCTGGGTTTGGCGGTTCTGGGCTGCAGCGCCTGGATCACGCAGCTCCCGCCGCCCCACGAAACGTCGCTCGGTCTTGAGCGCGGTCATGGTCAGCACGCGATGTAAAGAAAGTGTGCGGCATGGAGTGGACAAGCACAGATGCTTGACAAGAGAATCCACATACGATAGTATCAGCCGCTGTTAAGGGCAAGAGAGAACCATAAGGGGATATCATGTCGAGGTACAGTTTCATCCGGTTTGACTTGATCCGGGTTATCTTTATAGCCGTTCTGACCCTCAGCCTTCCCTTTGTTCACGTACACCCCCAGTTAACCCATGCCGATCCAGCGGGTGAGCACACCCATCCGGCGGTGATGCACACCCTCTTTTCTCCGGAAGCTGACGGCAGCCCTGCCGTTCCGTCGAACGGCATTCAGTCTGAGGGTTCAGACGAGCTGTTCCGCGCAGCGATTGCTCTGGACCTCGTTTCCGAACGGTTCACAAACCCGCCTGCCCCCAAGGGGCCTGATTCAGCAGGCGCTTCCTCCGAGCCTTTCCGGACACCGATCGTAAAATCGAACCGCTTGCTCAAAAGCCTTTCAGCAACACTGCCCTCATCTCCAACCCATTCACCCGTATCATTACGTGCTCCACCCCGCCATTCCTTTTCCTGATCTCCCTGAACACGCATAGCACGCCGTAATTTCCCTGTGAGGGGCGCAATACATTACGTCCCCACGGAGTCAAGGTGTGCGTATATAAAAGGAGCGATCCATCTGGGCGTGTGTTGTCGCATGCCCCCACACTTGTAGAGGGAGTTATGTCAGAACGTATTCTTGCAGGGGTCCGGAAAGATCGCTGCGCTGCCGTGATCGGGCTCTTGTTCGCCTGTATCGCCCTTACGCCGGCTCCGGCCCGGTCTCAGGAGGTCTGGACGCTGGAACGGAGCGTTCAGCGCGTTTTGGAAATCGCGCCGGAAGCGCGGGCTGCTCGGGCCGAGGTGAAGGCACGCCAGGGGGCGCTTTCGCAGGCGGGGATTTGGCCGAATCCCGAGTTTGAAATCCGCGGTGATGACAAGATCGGAAAAGATGAAGGCGCCGGTGGCAATGACGTTACCCAGTTTGTATTCAATCAGGCGTTTCCGATGGGCGGTCGATTGGGTGTTCAGCGAGAGTTGGCCGGGGCGGAACTCCATAGCGCCCAGGCCGAGCGCCGTTATCAACAACTGTTCTTGGAAACACAGGCCGCAGAACGTTTTCATTCTTTACAACTGACCGCCGTTCATTTGCGCCTGGCGGAACAGCGCTTGCAACTGGCCGACGAATTACAGCAGGTCGGTCGCCGGCGTGAACAGGCCGGTGATCTTGCCAGATTGGAACGTCTGCGCCTGGATCTGATCCGCGAATCAGCGCAGCAAATTCTCGACAGGGCGGAAGGCGAATACCATGAGGCGCTGAGCCGGTTTCGTGCCTATCTGGAGTTACCGACGGAAATGGTTCCGGACCTGGTTCCTCTTGAGCCCTTTTCTCCCATTCCCGCATTGGAAGCCTTGCAGGCGGGATTGCCCCGACATCCGGCGCTGTTGGCAGCCACACATCGCCTGACGGCCTCACGCTCGGGCGTGGATCTGGTGCGAACCGAACGCCTGCCGGACCCGGTGCTGCGCCTGTATCGCGAACGTGACTTTCTCAACGGCCGCCGTCAGGACGTCAACGGTATCGGCCTCGGTATCACGCTGCCGCTCTGGGACCGCAAGAGTGGACGTCTTCATGAAGCCCGTGCCCAGGTCGATCAGACGCTGTCCGGCATGCAGGCTCTGGAGCGTGATCTGGCCAGCGGTCTACTGCAAAGTCATCTGCACCTGACCCATTTGGTCGGGCAGGGTGAACATTACCAAAGCAAGGTACTCGAACCCGCACAAACGGTTTTTGATATGACTCGCAAGGCTTACGCCGCCGGCGAGGTTGAAATCCTCGCCCTGATCGACGCCAACAATATCTATTTCGACGCTAACGAACGCTACCTGGAATTGCTCCAGGAAGCATGGATGGAGGCCGCGGAACTCCGGCTGGCCGCAGGAAGATCCCTTTTAACCACAACGCAAGATATCGAGGATACCGATCATGAATAGCATTGGATGGCAACTCATCGTTTTTTTTATCCTGACTCCGGCGTTGGCCGTGGCCGCGGAACTTGAACTCACGAAGGAGCAACTGGCCAACGTCAACCTGACTACGGCCACCGTGACCGCCCGCGAGAGCCACGCGCGCCTGAAGCTGAACGGTGTCCTCACCGCCGACCAACGCAAGACCCACCGTGTCGCGCCGGTGGTGGACGGTATGGTGACCGAGTTGCAGGTCGTGGCGCATGAACGCGTGCTCAAGGGTCAAATCCTGGCCCGGCTTCGCAGCCATAGCCTGGGCCAGGCCCAGGCCGATTACCTGGAGGCTCTGTCCCGGTTCGAACTGGCCCAGACCGAACGCGCGCGCATCGAAGGACTCTGGAAGGAGGGTGTGGTGGCGGAGAGCCGCTGGCTCACGGTGGACAGCGAATACAAAAGTGCCCGCGCCATGCTGGATGCCCGCCGCCGGCTGTTGTCGCTTACCGGACTGTCCGATCAACAGATCGAGCAGCTGGCGAATCAACCGGACCGGCTGGCGGAGTTCGATCTGATCAGTCCCATCGATGGCGTGGTCACGAATGTGGAGATCGAGTCCGGTCAATTGTTGTCCGCCGGGCAGGCTGCCTTCCACGTGGATGATCTCAGTGTCCTATGGGCGATGGTGAAAATTCCAGTTGCCAGTCTGCCGCAAGTTAAGGTTGGTGTTGAGGCCGTGATCAGCGTGCAGGCTACTAGTCAATCGTACCGGGGGAAACTGGAATCACTGGGCGGCGAGGTGGATGCGCAAAGTCAGACATTGACCGGGCGCATCGTGCTGGATAACCCCGGCGGGCGGCTGCGCCCCGGCATGTATGCCGAGGTTGGCCTGAGCGGTATCGCCCGCCGGGGCTTGATGGCCCCGGCCGGTGCCGTGTTCCGCGTCGGCGATCAGGCTTATGTCTTCAAAGTATTGGGGAGCGGCCGCTTTGAGCCCGTGGCAGTGGAGATCGGCGTCGAGGCCGAGGGTTGGGTGCCGGTACGTAGCGGCCTCGCAGCGGGCGTAGAGGTTGTCAGTGGAGGCGTGGCCGAACTGAAATCCCACTGGCAATACAAGGGAGGGGAATAAACCATGATCGCATCCCTGATCCGTTTTTCCCTGATCCAGCGCCTGATGATTCTCCTGCTGGCTGTCGCGCTTACGATGGGCGGGTTGTGGGCGTTCCGAACCCTTCCGATCGACGCCTTTCCGGACATCGCCGCGCCGCAGGTGCAGGTCATCGTCAAAGCGCCGGGCCTGTCGCCCACCGAGGTGGAAAGCCGCATCACCTTTCCCATCGAGACGGAGATGCAGGGCCTGCCCCGCCAAACGGTGCTGCGCTCCACCACCAAATACGCGTTGAGCATCATCATTATCGACTTCGAAGACGGCACCGATATTTACTGGGCGCGTCAGCAGGTGGCCGAACGCCTCAACCAGGTATGGAGTGAGCTGCCCGCCGGCGTGGAAGGCGGGCTCGGTCCCATCACCACCCCGCTGGGCGAGGGTTACATGTACCGGGTGGAGGGCGCCGGCTACAGCAACCAGGAACTGCGCCGCATTCAGGACTGGGTGATCCGGCCGCGCCTTCGCACGGTCGATGGAGTGGCCGATGTCAATTCGTTGGGTGGCGAGGTCAAGGTATTCGAAGTGGTGGCCGATCCCGACGCGCTATTGGCGCACGGGCTGGGGCTCGATGATCTGGAAACAGCACTTAAAAATAATAACCGCAATGCCGGCGGTGATCGCATCAACCGCAACAACGAGGTGCTGCTGGTGCGCACGGTGGGACAGCTTCAAGGCCTGGAGGATATCCGGAGCATCACCGTTGCAACCCGCAACGGCACGCCCGTGCATGTCGGCGATGTGGCCGAGGTGCGCATCAACTCCATGACCCGCTATGGCGCGGTCACCGCCGACGGCCGGGGCGAGGTGGTCACCGGTCTGGCGCTGCTGCGCAAGGGCGCCAACAGCCGCGCCACGGTCGACGGGGTCAAGCGCGAGTTTGAGGCGATTAAAGCAACCCTGCCCGAGGGGGTGCGCATCGTGCCGTTCTATGACCGCACCGAGCTGGTGACTGAGGCGGTATGGACCGTGGAAAAGGCGTTGGGCGAAGCCGTGGTGCTGGTGTTGCTGGTGTTGATCGTCATGCTCGGCAATCTGCGCGCCGCTCTGACCGTGGCCTTGATCCTGCCGTTGTCGGTGCTGTTTACCTTCATCATGATGCGGCTGTTTGGCGTGACCGCCAATCTCATGTCGCTTGGGGGTTTGGCCATCGCGATCGGCATTTTAGTCGACGCGGCCGTGGTCATTGTAGAAAACATCCATACCCAGCTCAGCCATGCCCCGCGGGGTGTAAGCCGTTTGCACCTGGTATACCGCGCGGCGCTGGAGGTGGCCACGCCGGTGATTTCCGGTGTCCTCATCATTATTGTCGTGTTCCTGCCGTTGTTCAGCCTGTCCGGTCTGGAGGGAAAGATGTTCACGCCGCTGGCGGTGACCATTTCCTTCGCACTGATCGGCTCGCTGCTATTGTCGTTGACGGTGATCCCGGTACTGGCCAGTCTGCTGATGCGCGGCGGCGCCGAGGATGACGGCCGGGTGTTGACTACGCTGAAGCGCGCCTATCTTCCGGTGATGGGCTGGGCATTGGAGAACCGCAAGATTGCAGTGGGCGGCGCGATGGGTTTTCTGGTGATCGCGGCCGTGCTGTTTCCCATGATCGGGAAGGAGTTCATGCCGGTGATGGATGAAGGCACCACCGTGATCATTATCGAGAAGCTTCCCAGCATCTCGCTGGAGCGTTCGCTGGCGTTGGACGAGCCTTATCAGAAGGCCATGATGGAACTGCCGGAGGTCATCGGCGTGGTGTCCCGCACCGGCGCCGACGAACTGCGCATGGACCCCATGGGCCTGTACCAGACCGACAACTTCCTCATCACCAAACCCCGCGGGCAATGGACGGTGAGCCTGGAAAAATTCCAGGAGAAACTGCGCGAGAAGCTGGGCCGCTTCGTCGGCATCGACTACGCCTTTACCCAGCCCATCGACATGCGCGTCTCCGAGATGCTGACCGGGGTGCGTGCGGCGATGGCCATCAAGCTATACGGCGACGATCTCAAGGTGCTGGAGGAAAAATCCCGGCAGATCGAGATACTGGTGAGCGGGGTGCCCGGCGCGGTGGATGTATTCCGCAGTCCGTTGTCCGGCCAGATCTATCTGCAAATAGAGATCCGGCCCCAGGCCATCGCCCGTTTCGGGATCAACATTGAAGATATCAATCAACTGGTGGAAGTAGCCGTGGGCGGGCGTGTGGTCACCGAGGTGATCCAGGGCAACCAGCGCATCGGTGTGCTGCTGCGTTATCCGGAGCGGGCGCGCACCTCACCCGCCGCCATTGGTGCGCTGTGGGTGGAAACTCCCAGAGGGGAGAAGATACCGCTGGGCAGTCTGGCCGACCTCAAAGAGGTGGATGGCCCGGTGGGGATCGCCCGCGAGTCGGCCAAACGCCAAGTGGTGGTGCAGGCCAATGTTGAGGGCCGCGACGTGGTGGGTTTTGTCGATGACGTCCGCGCCACGATCTCGCGCGAGGTGAAACTGCCGCCGAACTACTATGTGACCTACGGCGGCCAGTTCGAGAATCAGCAGCGGGCCGCCAAGCGCCTGAGCCTGGTCGTGCCCATCTCCATCACGCTGATCTTCGTCATGCTGTTCACCACCTTCCGTTCACTGCGCCAGGCGGGGTTGATCATCCTCAACATCCCCTTCGCCATGATCGGCGGCGTCATCGGCCTGTATGTGTCCGGGCTCTACCTCTCGGTGCCGGCCTCGGTGGGTTTCATTACCCTGTTCGGCGTGGCGGTGTTGAATGGCGTGGTGATGGTGAGCTATTTCAATCAGCTGCGCGAGGCCGGCCGTAGTGTGTTGGAAGCCGTGACACAAGGTGCCGAGCGACGGCTGCGACCGGTGCTGATGACCGCGCTCATCGCCAGCCTGGGACTGATGCCGCTGTTGTTCGCGACCGGTCCCGGCTCCGAGTTGCAACGACCCCTGGCGGTGGTGGTCATTGGCGGATTGTTTACCTCCACTCTGCTCACTCTCGTGTTGCTGCCCACCCTGTACGCCTGGCTGGAAGGGCGGGCGGAACGTCAATTACAGTCTGCCTCGGAGGAACGTGCATGAAAAACCTGACACTGATTATTCACACGAACGCCCAGCAGGATCTGGCCGATCGGCTGCGAAGTCTGGAACAGGTACAGGGCTTTACCTTCAGCCATGTGGAAGGACACGGCACCCATGTCGAGGAGGATCCCTTTCTGTCGGCGCGGGACAAGGTGGTCGGCTACACGCCACGGGTGCGGGTGGATATCTTGCTGGAGGACGCCGATGCGGAGACGGTGCTCGAAACATTGGCTACGACAAGCAGCAGCGTTCTTGGCCAAGGGATCTACTGGATCACAACGGTTGAGAAGAGCGGGCGTTTGTAGCAGGAAATGGGAGGATGAATAACCTCCACGCAGCCTTCTAATGGGCGTGTCGAAGGAATGCCGCGGTCAGTATGATGAAGACTCCCAAGATGAACGAAATGTTGGCATAGGGAACGGCTTGTTCGCCGGCCTCGGGCGGGTTCGATTTATACAGCACGTTCAGAAGGTAGATGCTCGCAAAGGCCGTGACCAGGAGCAGCTTGAAGCCCAACAGGATCACCCAGATCTTTGAGGCCGTCCCCATGTCCTGGAGGGAAAAATGGACATTGAATCCGCCGGTGATCAGGATTAAGGCCAGAAGGATCCCCGACATTCTGAAATAACGTTTCCGGACGTCCTGGAAAAAGACCTTCGTGGATTCATGCGGGAATTTCCCTCTCAAGGCGGGTGTCAAGGTCATCACAATGAAGGCCAGGCCTCCGATCCAGATGACGACCGAGATCAGGTGAAGCCAATGATTGATCGAGGTGAGAACGCGCATCAGGCGCTCGGCCGTTCTTCGGCCGTCTTGGCCGCTTTGAACTTCGCAAGCATCTCGGTGAGCGCGGCCGGATTCTTCATCGCCTCTTCCATCGCTCGCTTGCTTTCTTCGATGCCGGCATTCGCGACGTCAAGCGTGATGATGTCCGTGCCCACTTTATGCGCATGCTGCTCGATCATCCCGCGTGTGCAGTCGCGCATGTAGCCCGTTGGAACCTTCTCGAGTCGGGCAATCGCTTCCGGAGTCCAGTTGAGTTTATCCACGGCCAGAACCTCGCTTAAAACCAAGCCTTCACTCTCCAGAAGCGGAACGGCAAACTCTTTCGTGATGACCGACAGGCCTTTCTTGCGGCCCGTTTTGTCGACCTTCGCCTTGGCGCGCCGCCGTTGGAAGCCCGGCGGAATCATCCGTAGAACTTTTCGTGCTTCGTCCGTCCATTGGAGTTGAACGTCGTCATAAGCCGTTTCGGTTTCAAGGCCGCCCTCGGCCTTCGCGGCGGCTTCAAAGATCGTTTTGTCGAGATATTTGAACTGCTCGCCCCCCGCGTTACAGATGGGGCACTGCACCGGTTCCGCCCCTTTGGCTGTGTATCCACAGCTCTGGCAGACGTAATAACTAACCGGTTGAGTCGCTGTTTCCGTTTCGGGAACCTGTGAGACCATGCCGGCCATTCCCTGGCCCATCAGATCGGCCACGACCCCGTCGCTGGCGGTCATTTTATCCCGATCAATTCCTGCGGCGTCCAGTTGCTTGCCGAGATTTTTCATGGCGTCAATGGCCGATTTGGGGAGAATGTCGCCCATGGCTGCGTCCACCACGGTATTGCTGATGATGGTGAACCCTTTTTCGATCGCGTACCGGTAGACCGCGGTCTTGGCCATGCCCCGTGCGAAGGACGGGACCCTGTCCATTCGGCGAAGCGCCTCTTCCGTCCAGGCCACCGTGTATTCCGCAAGCGCATCAATGGGCGGAACGAACTTTCGGCTTGAGATCAGAACATTGCAAGGGACGAGACGAAGCAGGTTCTCGGTGTTGCTGCCGACGTCCATGTCCTCTTCCGAATGCACGCCGATCCGGCCCATGATCAGCAACCAGGGCTTCTCCTTGCGGACATACTGAAGGACTTTATCAAACGGTTTTCCATCCAGCAGTGCGATCTTGATTTCAACCCCTTCTTCTTCCGCGATTTTTTTCGATATCTCAAGATGGGACTGGTAAATTTTCGCCAGTCCGCTGTCGATCACCTCTTCATGAAGCTTTTCCTGCTGTTTGAACCGGAAAACCTTTCCGGCTTCCTCGGAGAGGACACCGGCGATGCTGTTGAACATGGCGTAGTGGAAATAGGGATCGAAGGCCGAGACGGCATGAACTTCGCAGTTCAAGGCCTTGGCCAGGGTCAGGGCGGTTTTGAGTCCGCCGAACGACTGGGCGCTGCCGTCCATCGCGACCGTGATCTTGCCTCCGCCGTTGAGCGGCTTGAGGTCCTTCACAATAAAAATATCGGCCGATCGGACACGGCGCACGGCGCGTTCGGTGACGCTGCCGATCATGCTGTCCTTTACCGCGCCAACGCCCAACGCCCCCATCACGACCAGGTCATAGCCGTTTTCATTGATATCGTCCACCAGGACCTTAAAGTTTTTACCCTCGAGCGATCGTTTCTCCAGGGGGATGTTGTCAGCGGCGCATTTCTTTTCAACGACGTCCAGATAAGAATCCGTGATGATTTGAAGCCCACGGGTGATGAGCGAATCGTGAATCTTCCTCTGGCGGTCGAGTTCCTGTTCATCGTGGTATTCTTCCGGGAGGCCCGCTTCCATTTGCTTGAATCGGCGGTCATGCAGTTTTGCGGCATAAACATGGCTGCTGACCACCTTGGCGCCGAACTGCTTGGCCAGACGGACGCCGATATCGATGGCCATGTTGGAATGGTCGGAATTGTCAACCGGAATGTAGATCTGTTTGTACATTCATGCCCCCTAATGGATCATCGACTGGTAGCCATGTGATGGTCAAGCCGTACTTCCCGGGCCGGCTGGCCCTAGGGTGAGGCTTTTAAGAAATAGAATGGTAGCACGGTCCTGTTCCTAAATCAACCGTGTTGTAAGGAATGAACACATTTAATCCCTCACCACGGCGACTTCTCCACCGCTGCCGCCCTTGACCGGCAGCGCCTTTTGGCATTTCGGGCATTTAACATAGACCAGGTTGTCAAATAATCCAATGCTGTAATGATGCGCCAGCATGTCAAATTGGGTTTGACAGCTCGGGCAGACTGCAACGTAGCGGTCGGCCGCCGTCCGGATCCTGGCTTCCATCTCGGCGAGGGTTTTCTGAAGCAGCTCGATCTGGGTCTGAATCCGATCCACCTGCTCCTGCAGATCCTGGACGGACCGCTCGGGAGCGGTCTGTTGGATCTTTTTGGCTTTGGATTCAACCGCCATGATGAACTAAACTCCTTTTTTCCCATACTGAAAATGATCGGAACTGTATCATAAGATATGTGGAAATACAATATAAACCGTCTGAAAACCGGGTGATGTTCTTAAGCCGGAAGATCTAACATTAATAAGAGAATCAGGTGGTCTTGGCCTCTCTTTGTTTTAGAAGCTCCCGCCATTTCTCGGGGCCTTCCTCGATCTTGAAATTCTTCGTTGCGATGAAGGTCCCGTCGTGATAGAGATTGACCTTAAATTTCCCTCCGCCGTATTTTTCAGACAGAAAATTTAAAAAGGACGCCGGCTCGAGCAGCGGCTCAAAATCCGTGTAGCGGTACATGTCCAGGTCCAGAAACTGGATGATCATCCCGACCTTGTCGCTGATCATGATCTTGATATCAAAATCCCGATGCATCCTCTGATAACGGGACTGCATCTCTTCCAACGGCATGGCGCCGGTGGACGCCGTCCTTGTAATCTTGCGGACGTATTCCTGAAACATGTCCCACATCCAATCGTGATGAATATTGTACTCCGGGGATGTCATCTCTTTTCAACCTCCGTTGTCAGGTCGTCAACCGCCGGTAGATCCGGGGCAGCTTGTCCGGCAGCGTGGCGACCTGGTCAATGATCGTGTGGCTGACCTCGCCGTACATCTCGGTGACATACCGGCTGGCCTCCTGATCAATCGTGATGCAGTAGGGATGGATGCCGCGCCTCCGGGCTTCTTTAAGCGCCCTCTTGGTGTCCTGAAGCGAATGGTCGCCGGCGTAGCCCGTATCGAGGGGTTTCCCGTCGCTCAACAAAATGAGAAGGCGGGTTTTGGCCGGTTGCCGTTCCAGTTTGGCCGCCGCGTGGCGGATGGCGGTTCCGTCACGGTTCTGGTTTAACGACCGCATCGCGCCGATCCGTTCATGGATAGCGGCATTCAGCGCGTCTGAGAAGTCTTTGATGATGTAGAAATCCACCCGGTCCTTTGAATCCCCGGAGAAACCGTAGATGGCAAACGGGTCGCCCACGGCGTGAAGGGCCTCTGCCATCAGGATCAGCGCCTCCTGTTCCACCTCGATCACGCATTTTCGGGCGGACGCGATCTGCCGGCTGGTCGAGCCGCTCATATCGATCAGGAAAGCGACCGCCACATCCCGCAGTCGTTTTTCATTCCTGATGTAGAGCGTGTCCTGAGGCGTTCGGCCGTTCCGTAATTCAGTGCGGGCTTCGATGACCGCGTCCAAGTCGAGATCGTCACCGTGGCTCTGTCGTTTCATTTTTCGAAAGGCCTCCGGCCGCAAGCTCTGGAAGCGGCGTCGGAGCAAACGCAGAACCGGTCCGTGGGAGGACAGGGTCTGCTGGACGATCAGACTGGATTCAGGCCGTATGCGGTGTTCATAAAGGCGGCACCACTTGGGGCGGTATTCCTGCGCTCTCTCGTCCCATTCGTCATAAAAGAAGACGGGATTTCCGGATGCCTCAAGATCCATCGGACGAGTGGATCCGGTTTTGGTTCCAGAGTCCGGAATATTTTCCTTTGCTGCCGCTTCCGTTCGACCGTCCTGAAGGATTTGATCCCGAGACTCCGACCGCGGAGCCGATGGGAGCGGTCCGGAACCCAGGCGAGCCGGATCGACCGGAACCGTCGCATCGTCCGAGTGGAACCGGACCCAGTCGGGATGCATGACTCCACGGTAAGACAGTGTCGAGGGAGACGGAGCGGTTCCTCGTTGGTCCGGGGAGGAGGCCTGTTCGGTTGAATCGTCTGGGGATTTTTCCTGCATGCCGAGCGGGTCGGTTTCGCCCCGGACGTTCGGGAAACGGCGGAACTGTTCCTCTAAAAACCGGTATAGCCGGGCCAGTACACGAAGCGAATCGGTGGCGGTGGCCGACGGTTTCTTTAGCTCCAGTAGAAGATCATACGCGCCCGAGACGGTCTCGGCCAGTTCCAGCGGGGCTTCCGTGGTATCCGTGATTGAAAGTTGGAGCAGGGCTTCATGAACGGCGGCCCGCGGGGGGAGGCCTTCCAGCGGGGGCCGTGACTGAAGATCCAGGGCCACGATTTGGTCCATATCACGGCGAACCCCGGGATATTCAGCCCGAAGATGGAAGTCAACCCGTGCATCTTCCAGAAGGGTCCAGAGCGATCGGGCCCAGGATGGATTCGGAAAGAGGCCGAAATAGTCCGCGGCTGTTTGAAGCGGTCGGTCGGACGAGGGCGATCGCCCGTATTCCGCCGCCACCGTTTCGATCACGTCCTTCATCTTGTCCAGATCCGGTTCATACGTGCCGAATTCAAGATGTCCCGCCTCATGCAGCGTGGTCATCTTGTACAGTCTGAAATTATCATCGTCGTTCGGAAACAGCCGGATTCGGTCCGGCAGGTAAATCGTCCGTCCATCGGTGGCGGGGGAGTCGCCGATCGTCTCGCGGAGTTTCGCCGGCAGGTCCGTGGTCGGCCGGATTACGATGGACCGTCCGGACAGGCCCTCGGCATAGAGGGTCAGCGTCCGGCTGATTGTCTTGAGTAAGATCCCGCCGATCAGCCGCTCGGTCGTGTCCCGCCCGGTTTTTGATCGGCCGCTGAAATAGGCCTTGGCCCGCTCGGGATTCTTGGCCAGAAGGGAAAGCCCGGCGTCAACCCAGGTGATGAAATCGGTCGGGTTATGTTCTATTGCCTGGAAGATTTTTGATCCCTCCCGCAGATAGTCCAGAACGATGGATGGGTCCCGGCTCCCCGATGTAATCGCATCGGCCAGCCGCCGGCCCTCCGACAGGAACAGCCGGCGATGAATCGGGGAGTCAAATTCCCGTAAAATCGTTGGGCCGGTCCGAAGATAGGCCATGCCGTCGTCGGCCGATTTTCGGGCCAGAACCGTTCCCAGCTCCAGAAACGGCCGTCGTAGGTCTGCGGGCTCAAGACCTGACAGGGTCTCGGGGCTGAGCCGGAAATATTCGATCACTTTCAGATAATCGGGTTTTCCGAGTGCGTTCGGCCGGACGAGATGCCGCCCCAGTTGAACCCAGAGCGGGAGGTCGGCAACCGGAATTTGGTGCAGGACCTCCGGGCTGATCCGGAAATACTCGACGGCCAACACTAAATCCTCTTCCGCCAGCTGTAGGCCCGTCTCCATCCAGGCGGTCTGATCGGCCGTTCCGATCCCGGCCGGCAGTTGAGGGCCGGCCCGGATAAAGTCCATCACGACGCCGTAATGACCGTCGCTCAATTCCAGTCCGAGCGTCAGGAGCGGCAGCCGTCTTGCGGGGTCGGTCATGGCCAGGAGGTCGGGGCTCTCCAAAAAATATTTCTGCGCCGCCGTGGACGACTGGGAGGAGATGGACGTGCCCAGATCCAACCAGGCAAGGGACTGAGCCGGCGCGAGGGTTTGCAGTATGCGGGTGAGGTTTCGAACTCCGGCGGCGGCCGCTTTGGGAGCGGTTGAGAGCAATTCTTCCAGAAGTTCAAGCAGCGTGCTCCGGTCGGACGGGGCGAGGGCGGCAATCGTCTCAAAAAGGGCCCGTTGCGAGGCGTCGTCCATCTCTTTCCCGCAAAACCCGGTCAGAAAAGGGGGGGGCGACATCGGTTGGATCGGATCCGGCATGACCGATCAGGGAAAGATGCTGTTGACGATTTCGGAGATGCTCCGGTGCATGTCGGGATCGTCCGTGATGGGCTGAATGACGGCCGCTTCACAGGCGCTCCGCGGATCAATCCCTTTTTGGATCAATGCTCCGGCATAGGCCAGGAGTCGCGTGCTGACGCCTTCTTCCAGGCCGTGGTTTTTTAGATTCCGGACCTTCTCGCCCAGTTTGACGAGGCTCTGCGCGGCGGCTTCACCCAGACCGGTTTCGTGTTGGAGGATGCGAATTTCCATCTCTCTCGGAGGGTAATCGAATTCGATCGCCATAAACCGCTGTTTGGTGCTTTGCTTGAGTTCCTTGAGGATGCTTTGATAGCCGGGGTTGTACGAGATCACCAACATGAATTCATCCACCGCCTCGATCACCTGGCCTTTTTTTTCGATGGGAAGAATCCGACGGTCATCCGTGAGTGGATGGATGACGACGGTGGTGTCCTTCCGGGCCTCGACCACCTCGTCCAGATAGCAGATCGCGCCGTGCTTGACCGCAAGCGTCAGCGGGCCATCGGCCCAGACGGTCTCATCGCCGCGGAGGAGATAGCGGCCGACGACATCCGATGCGGTCAGGTCTTCATGACAGGCGATCGTGATCAGCGGACGCTTGAGCTGGTAGGCCATCTGCTGGACGAATCGTGTCTTGCCGCAGCCCGTCGGTCCCTTCAGCATGACCGGGATCCGGTTCGAATAGGCGGTGCGAAACAGTTCCACCTCGTTTCGGACCGGCAGGTAAAAGGGCTCCTGCGTGATCCGGTACTGATCGATCTCGAGTTCCAGTCCTTTGAGCCGCTCGGTCGTCATGGGTTGGATTTAATGCGATGGGTGAGCATATAGACGATGACCGTTAGAATCGTTCCGTAAAACAGGATCAACTTATACCACGGGGCGACCCGCGGGTCGACCGCAAACAGGACGCCGGCCGCGATTGCCAGGCCGATCACGCCCCATTTATGCCAGGTCTCGACGCTGCTGTGGACAAACAGGATGACGCCGAAGAGAAACATCATGACCGGCGTGATATCCAGATCGTAATTAAATGAGAGCAGGATGTTCAGAAACCCCATGATGATCATGGTGAGGCCGATCAACCGTTCAACCGCCAGCAGTTTTTTATCCAAAGGATGTCCTCCCGAAAGCGGGCACAGCGTAGCACAGATTCTGACGGTGTGTCAACGGAGGCACCCGATGCGTGTGGAGGCCGCGGATTGGGCTCAGCCGATCCCGTTTTACTTTATAGAAGGCGCATAGTAGGGGTTTCGGCCGGCTGCGTGGTCCGTCTCGTCCAGAATCTCGCCCGCCTCGGGGACGTGTTGACGAATCGCTTTCTCGATTCCCTGCTTCAGAGTCAACGCCGCGCTCCCGCAGCCCTGGCATCCGCCGCTCATCCGGACATAGACCGTCGTGCCTTTTACATCCAGGAGCGACACGGAACCGCCGTGGCCTCCTACGCCGGGATTGATCTGGGTGTCCAACACGTGCTGAACCTTGATCTTGATCTGGTCTTCGAGGGTGCGGTCTCCGCTCGTGCCCGTCGCGAGGCCGGAAGCGAGGGACGCGGCCTCGGACTGAAAATGGGTCCGGATAACCTTCCCCACCTTCTTTCCGATTTCAATCCAGTCCTCCGTCCCTTTTTTGGCGATGGTCACTGTGCTCCCGGCGAGCTGAACGGCGGTTACTTTTTCAATTCTGAAGAGTTTGTCGGCCAAAGGGGATGCCTTCGCCTTCTCCCGGTTCACATAGAGCAGCGACCCGCCCCCTGGAAAAACCGGCCGGTCAACCGTGAACCGGCACCTCTCCGCGTCCAACATCTCGGCTGTGATCGTGATCTCTTCATCGGTCTGTTTGAGTGACATGGGTTGATCTCCTTTTCTTCCAGCGATGGATCTCTCTCACCCTTTTTTGCAAACAGGACAGGGACAGATCTCCCGCAGATAATCAAAGTGGTAAATGCCCGTTGCGTGATGATCCGAGAATGAAAAGCTTAAGCCGTAGCTTCCCACCGGCTCCACTTTCAACCCCTCGAGATCCAACGGGATGGCGTCCGGGTTCAACGTCTTCTTGCTGCTCCATTCCTCCACACACCCGGCACAGGGGCAGTTCTGTCGTAAGTACCGAAAACTGTACCGGCTTTCATGGCCGTTGTCCCAAGTGATGACGAGCGTTTTATTGCCCTGTTTTTTGATGGTCGTGGGCGTGTGGTCGGTTGGTTGAACGCTCATCGAAAACCTCTTGCTTGTCTGCCCTGCCTGCCGGCAGGGCTGGGTAGCTACACTGTAAACTTTTTAGGGCTGGCGTCCGGTTCTTCAATAATCTGAATCGGTTTAAAGTCGAGGTTGCGGACGCTGATTTGAGTCGCCAACCGTTCGATAATCTGGAGATACGCCCGGGCCGACGGGGCGCCGGGATCGGCGATCACAATGGGCACTCCTTTATCCGCGTATTTCCGGATGTTGATGTCCAGAGGAATCTCCCCCAAGAAAGGGACCTTGAGCCTTTCGCTTTCTTGGGCAACGATTCCATGTCCGAAGATCTCTTCCCGTTCGCCGCAATGGGAGCAGATGTGATAGCTCATGTTCTCGATGATCCCGAGCGGATGGACCTTGGTCTGCTCGAACATCCGGAAGGTCTTCATCGAGATCGTCAGGCCCACATCCTGGGGCGTCGAGACGATCACGGCACCGACCAGCGAGACCGTCTGGACCAAGGTCAGATGAACATCTCCGGTTCCCGGCGGCATGTCCACGATCAGATAATCAAGCGGACCCCAATCCACGTTGAGCAACGATTCCTGGACGGCCTTATGGGCCATCGGGCCCCGCCAGATCAGCGGCTGATTGCCGGTCGCCATAAAGCCCATCGACATGAATTTGACGCCGTGCGCTTCGATCGGGATGATCCGGCCGTCCCGCTGCTTGAGCTCCACGTCGCGTGTGCCCATCATGATCGGGATCGTCGGTCCATAAATATCGCCGTCCACCAGACCGACCCTGGCTCCGTACTTGGCCAGTCCCACGGCGAGATTCGTGCTGACGGTGGATTTTCCAACCCCCCCCTTGCCGCTGCCGATCGCGACGATGTTCTTGACGCCCGGAATTGTCGTTCGGTCCGTCGCCGTGTGGCCCGTTACTTCGAATTTCATCTTGATCTCGACGGCCGAGACACCCGGCAGATCTTGAACGGCCCTGGCCGCGTCCTGCCGCATCTTCTCTTTCGCGGGAAAGACGGGCATGGGGAGAACCATCTCAAGACCGACGTTGGAATTCCGAACCGAGATATTATTGACAAATCCGAGGGTCACGATGTCTTTGTGCAGGTCCGGATCCTGTATCTTGCTCAGTGCGGCCAGGATCTCTTTTTCGGTTACGGGCATCCACCTTCTCCTCTATCGTTGCCGTTGTGCTTCTATTCTACGGTCGGCCGGATTCGTTCGTCAA
>CAKKOZ010000084.1 GCA_919901335.1 Nitrospiria bacterium
CTGAAAAGCCTTGTGTCGGCAGTTCGATTCTGCCTCTCGGCACCATTTTGTATTTGGGGGCCCGTGCGCCTACACAAAAAGAAAGGTGCTCCGATGCCCCCAAGCCCCGCGCTCGGTCAGGCAAAGCCTGACCCTCGCTTATATCAATTTTCCGTGTCCACCGCGATCCGATGATCTCCGCCGTTCCGGTTTCCGCCGCCGATGGAAAAACTCCTTTAGCCGTATTCGCAAAGGGAAGGCATGTATTTCGAGGTTGATGAAAACCCCAACTGGCTCGGATCTGTCTCGATGCGGTTCAAAGAGCTCGGTCCGGCGCGGACGATTAAACAACTCCGCGTAAGCGACCGCGACAGTGAGGGCCCGCTCTGCTGGGTCACCGGCTGGTGCGATGACGCGAAACAGCCGCTCTGCCCGGCTTATGTGCAACCGGTGGAGGAGTCCGGGCTGGGCCTAGCCTATCTCATTTACGGTGGAAACTGGGGAGTGCGGTTCAAGCCGGTGAGCTTGAATGAAGACTGGGATCTTAAAAACCCCGATCAATGGGGCGAACCTTTTTTATTAATCAGTGATCTGCGCAGCGTCGTCTACGCAGACGAGCCGCCGAACCATTAACCACCCTTCGGATCGAACAGGCCGATTTGGACCACCTCTTCCTGGGTAAATGGGATCGGATAGTTGCCGCTGAAACAGGCGGTGCAGTATTTGTTCGTCTTGTGCGGAACGGACTCAAGCATCCCTTCCATGCTCAGGTAGGCCAGGCTGTCGGCCGTGATATAGGCCCGGATCTCTTCGATGGTGTGGCTGGAGGCGATCAATTCTGATCGCGTCGGCGTATCGATCCCGTAGTAACAGGGCGAGATGATCGGCGGCGAGCTGATCCGAAGATGAACCTCGCGCGCGCCCGCATGACGGATCATCTGAACAATCTTCCGGCTGGTCGTCCCCCGCACAATCGAGTCGTCCACCACCACCACGCGTTTTCCCTTCAACACATCCCGAACGGCGTTGAGCTTGATTTTGACGCCGAAATGGCGGATGGCCTCCTCGGGCTCGATGAAGGTCCGGCCGACGTAATGGTTTCGGATCAACCCGGTTTCGTAACGGAGGTTACCGGCCTCGGCATACCCCAGCGCGGCCGGCACACCGGAATCCGGAACCGGGATCACGATATCCGCCGGCACCCCCGTCTCGCGGGCCAATTGCCGTCCCAGATCTTTGCGTATCTCATAGACGTGATGATCAAAGACCCGGCTGTCCGGGCGTGAAAAATAAACATACTCAAAAACGCAAAAAGCCGGATCAATTTTCGGAAACGGCTTATAAGAGGTCAGGCCGTTTTCATTGATCAAGACCAGCTCGCCCGGCTCGATGTCGCGGATATACTCTGCGTCAATGAGATCGAACGCGCAGGTCTCGGAGGCCAGGACCCAGGCGTCCTTCACCCGGCCGAGCGAGAGCGGCCGAAATCCGTGGGGGTCCCTCGCCCCGATCAGGCCCTGTTCCGTGAGGATCACAAGCGAGTACGCGCCCTTCACCCGGAGGAGCGCGTCCGTCAGCCGGCCCATGATGTCCTTCCCCTGGGACTGGGCGATGAGATGAATGATCACCTCGCTGTCCGAGGTGGATTGAAAGATGGCGCCGTAGGCCTCGAGCTCATCTCGCAGGAAGGCGGCATTCGTCAGGTTTCCGTTGTGCGCCAGGGCCAGCGTGCCGAGCCCAAAATTGACCATGATGGGTTGTACGTTCTTGAAACTGTTCTCTCCCGCCGTAGAGTAACGGTTATGGCCGATCGCCAGCGTTCCTTTTAACTTGCCGAGCCGCTCTTTGTTGAACAGATCCGAAACCAGGCCGACCCCTTTTTCCTCGTAAAAGGCCTTGCCGTCCGAGGAGACGATGCCGGTCGCTTCCTGTCCGCGGTGCTGAAGCGCATACAGGCCGAGGTAGGTCATGTTCGCCGCGTCTTTTGAACCGGCGATCCCGAAGACGCCGCACTCTTCATGAAATTTATCAAACATCGCCGTCGTGGCCTTCCTTCTTCCGCCCTTCAAAATACGACTCGATCGCCCCGTCCCAGGCCGTCCGCACAGCTTCGACCGGCCGATCAATCAAAGGCCGGTCCTGACCTTCGATACGAATCGTCAGGCGGTCGCCTTCGACTCGTCCGATCACGGCCATGGGCACGCCTTCTTGCGCACAGCGTCTTTCCAACTCCATCAGACGGGCTTCCTCAACGGTCACGATGATCCGGGACTGCGTTTCACCAAAAAGATGGGCATCCATTCGAATCGGAAGATCGGGAAGCACAACCGTCGCGCCGAGTGATGGTCCGGACAGGATAGCCGCCTCGGCCAGTGTGACCGCCAGTCCGCCCTCGGAACAATCATGCGCCGACTTGATTATACCCGCCTCGATTGCGTCTAAACAACATTTATGTAAGGCCTTCTCAACGGCCAGATCCAGAAGCGGCGGGAACCCTCCCTCGCGCGAATGAATCTGTTTGAGATATTCACTCCCCCCGAGTTCCTCCTTCGTCTCCCCCAATAAGACGATCCGGTCTCCCGCGTCTTTAAATCCCGGCCGCACAACCCGGTCGGCATCCTCGATCAGCCCCACCATCCCGATGATCGGGGTCGGATAAATGCCCAGGCCATGGGTCTCATTGTAGAAACTGACATTCCCGCTCACCACCGGAATTTCCAACTGCCGGCAGGCATCCGCGATTCCTTCGACCGACAGTGCAAACTGCCACATTACGTCGGGCCGTTCCGGATTACCGAAATTCAGGCAGTCGGTCAGCCCGATCGGACGACCGCCCGCGCAGACGATGTTCCGGGCCGCTTCGCAGACCGCAATGACGCCGCCCCGATACGGATTGAGAATGCCGTACGCGCCGTTGCCGTCCACGCTCAACACGAGGGCCTTGCGGGTTCCCTTGATCCGGACCACGGCCGCTTCAAGGCCCGGCCGAACCACGGTGTTGGTGCGAACCATATAATCATATTGCTGGTACACCCATCGCTTGCTCGCAATCGTCGGCGAGACAAGCACGGCCATCAACGCGTCGCCCAAATCCTTCGGCTGCGGGATCAGATCCAGATTGATCCCCTGAATGCTGTCCAGATAAGCCGGAGTCTCCATGGGCCGTTCATACACCGGAGCGTCATCGGTCAACGCCGGGATCGGAAGATCGGCGACGATCCGGCCCTCTTCTATGAGCACCACCCGCCGGCTGTCCGTTACGCGGCCGATCACAGCGGCGGCCAGATCCCATCGCGCGCAGACGCTTAGGATCTCATCTTCCCGGCCGGGTTTGGCCACCAGAAGCATCCGTTCCTGAGACTCGGACAGCATGACCTCATAAGGGGTCATGCCTTCCTCGCGCCGGGGGACACGGTTTATTTCCAGTTCAATGCCGGTCCCGCCCCGTCCGGCCATTTCGACCGATGAACTCGTCAAACCGGCCGCGCCCATGTCCTGTATCCCAACGACCAATTCCCGTTCCATGATCTCCAGGCAGGCCTCGAGCAGCAATTTTTCGGTGAAGGGATCGCCGACCTGGACCGTCGGACGGCGGGCCTCGATCGAGTCATCAAACCCTTCCGAGGCCATGGTCGCCCCGTGAATGCCGTCCCGCCCTGTTTTAGAGCCGATGTAGATCACGGTATTTCCGACACCGCTGGCCGAGGCCCGGAAGAGCCGGTCCTTTTTTGCGATGCCGAGGCAGAAGACATTCACGAGCGGATTCTGATTATAGATCTCGTTGAAGTAGATCTCCCCTCCGACGGTCGGAATGCCCATGCAATTTCCATAGCCGGCGATTCCGGCCACCACCCCCTCCAATAGGTAACGGTTCTTGGGAGATTCAAGCGGGCCGAACCGCAAGGAATTCAGCAGCGCAATCGGTCGCGCCCCCATGGTGAAGATGTCCCGGAGAATCCCGCCCACGCCGGTTGCGGCGCCCTGATACGGCTCGATAAAGGAAGGATGGTTGTGGCTTTCGATCTTAAAGACGGCCACCAGGCCGTCCCCGATATCCACGGCGCCCGCGTTTTCACCCGGACCTTGGACAACGCGCTCGCCCGTCGTGGGCAGTTTTCTCAGATGAACCCTGGAGCTCTTATAGCTGCAGTGCTCGCTCCACATGACCGAAAACAGACCCAGCTCAAGCCGGTTCGGTTCGCGTCCCAGCAGCGCGAGGATTTTCTGATACTCCTCCTGACTCAACCCGTGCTGTTCGATGACTTCCTTATCCATCGGCACCGCGTTATCTCGATTGAATGCCCGACTGCTCAAGGACCGACTGAAAGAACAGGCGGCCGTCGGTATTGCCGTCCAGACCTTCGGTGCATCGTTCGGGATGCGGCATCACTCCCAGAACGTTGCGGGATCGGTTGCAAATCCCGGCGATCGAGTCCAGCGAGCCGTTGGGATTTGCCTCATCACTGATCCGGCCCTCCTTCGTGCAATACCGGAAGACGACTTGACGGTTTTCCTGGAGCTCCCGGAGGGTCTCCGGATCGGCATAATAATTACCCTCGGCATGAGCGATGGGGAGTTTGAGAACGCGGCCGCTCGCGATCGCGGCCGTAAACGGCGTTTCGGCCGTCTCAACGCGTACGAAAACGTCCTTGCAGATGAATTTAAGCGACCGGTTTCGAAGCATGGCGCCCGGCAACAACCCGGCCTCCAACAGAATTTGGAAGCCGTTGCAGATGCCCAGAACCGGGCCGCCGGCCCGTGCAAAATCCCGCACGCTCTTCATCACAGGCGAATATTGGGCGATGGCGCCCGTTCGAAGATAGTCGCCGTACGAAAATCCGCCCGGGATGATGACGGCGTCAACGCCGCGGAGGTCCGTTTCTTTATGCCAGATGAAATCAGCCGGTTGGCCCAGAAGATGCTTGATGACATGATAGCAATCATGGTCGCAGTTTGAACCCGGAAAAACTAAAATTCCAAACCGCATGATGGCTCCGACGGTTATCCCTCAATCTTCAACTATTCTCCGGCTGCCTTACTCCACCTCAAAGCGGAAATTCTCGATCACCGTATTGGCCAGCAGCTTCCGGCACATCTCGGCGACTGCTCGCTTAGCCTCCTCAAGAGGCATCGGCGAAAGCTCGATCTCGATATATTTTCCGAGACGGACCTCTTTGATCGCCGGGTATCCCAGGTGGTGCAGCGACTGCTGCACCGCCTTTCCCTGGGGGTCCAGGATGCCGTCTTTAAGCGTGACGTAAACTTTTGCTTTCATGAAAAGACCCGCTTATAGATCGCATCAAGATGCCGCAGGTAGTATTCCGGTTCAAAACAATCATCAATTTCCTGCGGCTTTAAATATTTCCGGATAAAACGATCGGCCTTGATCCCGTTCCTGAACCGGCCCCTCCCGCGTCCGGCGGCCATCGCCAGCCGTTGCACCGCTTCATAGGCATCCTCCCGCCGGGCGCCGCGCTTGGCGAGCTCCAGGAGAATTCGCTGGGAATAAATCAGGCCGCCCGTCCGCTCCAGATTGGCCCTCATGGTTTCAGGATAGACCAGCAACGTCTCGATCATGTCCGTCAATCGGTTTAAAACATAATCAACCAGGATCGTGCTGTCCGGAATGATCACGCGCTCAACCGATGAATGACTGATGTCCCGTTCGTGCCACAAGGCCACATTCTCCATCGCGGCCTGGGCGTTGGAACGAACGATCCGGGCCAATCCGGACAGATTCTCGGCCCCGATCGGATTTCGCTTATGGGGCATGGCCGAAGACCCCTTTTGCCCCTTTGAGAAAAACTCCTCAACCTCCAGGACTTCCGTCCGCTGAAGATGGCGGATCTCGGTCGCAAATTTATCCACGCTGCTGGCGATCAGCGCCAGGGCCGTCAGGTAATGGGCGTGCCGATCCCGCTGAATAATCTGGTTCGAGATCGGGGCCGGTTTTAACCCGCATCCCCGGCAAACAAACGCTTCCACGGAGGGATGAACATGGGCATACGTTCCCATCGCGCCGGACAGTTTTCCATACCGGACCGTCTCCTTGGCCTGCCGCATCCGCTCCAGGTTCCTCTGAGTTTCGGCATACCAAAGCGCAAGCTTAAATCCGAACGTGATCGGCTCGCCATGAATGCCGTGAGACCGGCCCACCATCACAGTCTTTTTAAACTCCATCGCTCGTCGTCGCAGGACATCCCGTAATCGTTCCAGATCGGCGATGATCAAATCCGCGGCTTCCTGCATCAGGATGGCCAGCGACGTATCCAGAACATCGGAGGACGTCAGGCCCATATGAATAAACCGGCCCTCCGGACCGATCGGCTCCGTCAGCATGGTCAGAAAAGCGATCACATCATGTTTGACGACCTGCTCAATTTCCTCCATCCGCTTGACATTAATCTTGGCCTTTTTACGGATGACTGCGGCGGCCTGCTTGGGAATATCCCCGCGGCGGGCCAGCGCCTCGCAGGCCAGCAATTCAATCCGGAGCCACGTTTCCAGTTTGTGCCGGGGCTCCCACACCGCTTTCATTCCCGGCAAGGTATACCGATCGATCATGCGTCCCCTGTCGCGCTTTGCATGCGCTGTCGAATCCGCTGCGCTTTCTCTTCGTCCGGGACCAGGAGGGTCCTCTCGATGGAACGACCCGGATCCGTGCCCAGACCCGCCAGAACCGCTTCGACGATCTTCGCCTCCTCGACGGCCGGACCGGTTGGGCCGAACCATTCGACCGCATAATCTGTAATATGAAGCTGAGAAAGGGTATGGCTGATGTGGGAATAAACCTCTTGAAGGGTCTGGGGCGTCAAGGGATCCTTTTTCCCAAGGCCGATGAGGAGGATATTGTTCACGTGCAATTTCCGTTGCGTGGCCAGCAGCGTCGTCTCCTTCAAATCCCCGCGAATCCTGCCGCGAAGAATCAGATGGGAAATGATGCCGTTATGGATCCAGTCGATCTCGGCGGACAGACCGGCCAACGGACGATCGTCTTTAAAAAAACCTGCGACGAGCGCCCCGGCATGAAGCTTGGTTGCTCGCTGTGCGATGATCTTGACCGGCGACATGGTGATCGTCCTAACGCGGTTCGGTTACTCCTTCTTTACGAGAGACTCCTCCTTGACGATGTGATCCAAAATGCCGTTCACAAAAGCGCCGGATTCTTCGTCCGAGTACCGCTTCGCGATCTCGATCGCCTCGTTGATCGTCACCGTGGCTGGAATATCCGACAGCATCAGCAGTTCGAAAACCGCGCACCGAAGAATATTCCGGTCGATGATCGACATCCGGCTAAGCGTCCAGTTCAGCGCATGTTTCTGGATGAGACGATCGATCTCGGCCTGGTGCTGAAGGACCCCGTCCACCAGTCGGTCCGTGAAAGCCCTGACGTCCGGGGGCGCGGGGTGAAGCTCCCAGTATTGTTTCCGCCAATACGGTCCGTCTTTATTCACGTCCAGATGGAAGAGCATCTGGAGCGCCAGTTCTCTTGATTTCCGTCGAAAACCCATCCGCTTCCTAAAGATCTATATTATGTGGGGGCCCGAATGACTGGGGACAGATTTAAAATCTGCCCCCTCCCGGTCTTCTACTTTAGATTTTTGAGGAGACCGACCATTTCAAGCGCCGTCTTGGCCGCGTCCCCGCCCCGGTCATACCGTTTGCGATCGGCCCGGTGAACCGCCTGCGGCACGGTACCGGTGGTCAATACGCCGAAGCTGATCGGGATGCCCGTCTCCAACATCACCTGCGCGATTCCCTGACTCACCGCCTGGCTGATGTACTCAAAATGGGGCGTCTCTCCCCGAATAACGGCGCCCAGACAGATCACAGCATGAAACGCACCCGATTGAGCCAGGCGTTTGGCCGTCAACGGTATTTCAAAGGCGCCCGGGACCTTGGCAATTTCGATATCCTCTTCCCGGACCCCGTGTTCTTTCAAGACCGCCAAGGCGCCTTCCAGTAGTTCTTCCGTCACCGTGCCGTTGAACTTACTGACCACCACCCCGAACCGATGACGGCCTCCTTTAAGATCTCCTTCATGAATCTTGGCCATCCCGGTTTTATACCTTATCGAGAAGGTGGCCGAGTTTCTGTTTTTTAGTTCTCAGGTATCGCACATTCTGATCATGCGTCGGGATTTCAATCGGCACACGCTCAACCACATTGAGTCCGTATCCCTCCACGCCGACAATTTTGCGCGGGTTGTTCGTCATCAGACGGATCTTGCGCAGGCCGAGATTCACAAGGATCTGCGCCCCGATCCCATAGTCCCGGAGATCCGGCTTGAATCCAAGCTCGAGATTCGCCTGAACCGTATCCATCCCTTTATCTTGAAGACCGTAGGCTTTGATCTTATTTAAGAGACCGATCCCGCGGCCCTCCTGATTCAGGTACAGCAGCACTCCCTGTCCGGCCTGCTCGATCATCTCCAGAGCGCGATGAAGCTGCTCGCCGCAATCGCACCGCCTTGAACCGAACACATCTCCCGTCAAACAGCCCGAATGAACCCGGACCAGCATGGGGGCTTCCCCGTTGACCTGGCCCTTGACCAGGGCGATATGAATGCCTTGATCAATCTCGTTTTCATACGCGATGAGATGGAACTCGCCGTACCGGGACGGAAGCATCGCTTCGCTGATCCGACGCACGAGCGATTCCCGCCGCATTCGATGCTCGATGAGATCCTTGACCGTCACAATCTTGAGATGGTGTTGTTCCGCAAACTCCATAAGCTGTGGAACGCGCGACATGGTTCCGTCTTCGTTCATGATCTCGCAGAGCACGCCGGCCGGATAGAGACCGGCCAGGCGGGCGAGGTCCACGGAGCCTTCCGTCTGTCCCGCCCGTTTTAGGACCCCCCCCTTCTGGGCCTTGAGAGGAAAGATATGTCCCGGCCGGGCCAGATCCGACGGCTTGGTCTTGGGATCAATCGCGGCCAGAATGGTCTTCGCCCGGTCCGACGCCGAGATCCCGGTGCTGACACCTTCCCGCGCATCAATCGAAATAGTGAAGGCCGTTCCAAACGTTGCGGTGTTCTCGGAGACCATCGGAGGAAGCTGCAGTTCGTCCACCCGCTCCGGCGTAAGGGTAAGACAGATTAAACCACGCCCCTGCTTGGCCATAAAATTGACCGCCTCGGGACCGACCTTCTCGGCCGCCATGACAAGGTCGCCTTCGTTCTCGCGGTCCTCATCATCCACCAGGACGATCATTTGGCCTTCCTTGATCGCCTGAACCGCTTCGTCAATGGAGTTAAATCGAAATTCGGTCGTCATAACAGCCCTTTTGGATATCTTTTTAGGAATCGTTTCAAACCGCCATGAAGAATTTCTTCGATAACTTCGTAACTATATAAGATACAAGGTGTTTTGTCAAACAAAAAATCCCCTGGAACCCGAATCATTCCAGGGGATTAATCCGCTGCGACTGCATTCCCCACCCGCCGCCTGGGCCCAATACGGGCGCTTTTAGGTTGGCGGGCGCAAGACGATACAGACCGGAACTTTGAAATCGGCCTCTAATAAAATCAAGGACCTACCCTCCAAAAGGTGACAGGCACCTTTCATTATTAAACGTCGTAGTAAAGGAAGAACTCGTACGGATGGGGTCTCAGCCGCATGACGTCCACTTCCTTCTCTCTCTTATACTGAATCCAGGTCTCGATCACGTCCTTCGTAAAGACGCCGCCCTTCAGCAGAAAGGCATGGTCTTTTTCCAGATTGTCCAGGGCATCATCCAGACTCCCCGGCATGGTCGG
>CAKKOZ010000085.1:0-2686 GCA_919901335.1 Nitrospiria bacterium
CAGGACATCGTGGTCCTGTCCGACGCGACGCCGAACCTCGACGTGATTTTAGAAAAGTTCCGCCGCGAGCATCACCACACGGACGACGAGGTCCGGTTCGTGGTGGACGGCAGCGGTGTCTTTACCGTTCGCAAGAACGACTTGATCTTCGATGTCACCGTTGTGGCCGGTGATCTCATGGTCGTCCCGGCCTATACCCGCCACTGGTTCGATCTGACGCCCGAGCGGAAGATCAAGTGCATCCGTATCTTCAAAGATCCCGCCGGCTGGGTCGCGGTCTACGACGAACCGGCGGTCTCACAATCGGTCCAGGCTTAAAGACTTCTTTTTTTGTTTCAGGGGATTATCTTGGACCGAGGGGACCCATGGCGGATGAGCTGAAACAGATTACCCGGACCGCCGACGGGGTTTTCGCGATCGATCCGGAGGGCCGGATCATCCTCTGGAACCCGTCGGCGCAGAAGATTCTGGAATACACCCCGGAGGACGTGCTGGGGAAGCACTGCTACGAGGCGTTGCCCGGCCGGGATTCGGCCGGCAATCTTTTCTGTTTCAAAGGCTGCTCCGTCGTGGTGATGGCCTGCCAGGGCCGGCTGATCCGGAATTACGACGTCCAGTTGGTTACCAAAACCGGGCGCAAGGTCTGTCTCAACGTCAGCATTCTCATCCTAAGTCCGAAACGGAACGGCCCGATTATCGTTCATTTCTTCCGGCCAGTGCCGGGTCTCCAGCGGCCGGAGTCCCTGGTGGAGCAGGTGACCGCTTCCGTGCTGGCCGTGTTGAAAGGATGCAACGGCGCGCCGGAGCCGGCGGCCGATTTGTCCGTTTCCGGTGCGTCATCTCCTCTCACCCGCCGGGAAACTGAAATCCTGATGCTGATCGCCCGGTGCCTGGGGGCCAAGGAGATTTCCGACCGGCTCGGCATCAGTCATGCCACCGTTCGGACCCATATCCAGAACATCCTTCAAAAGCTCCAGGTTCACAGCAAATTAGAGGCCGTCTCGCTGGCCTTCCGGCAGAATCTCATTCCCATCCAGTCCAGCGGACCCACCGCGCGTTTCCCCCATCCCCTACAGCAATTGCAGTAGTAAAATCCTGCAATCGCCGGATTGAACCCTTCTCACCGACCGGGTAGCATAACTTCCAAAAATAAATTTCGAGTCCAAGCTTGCAGGCCGCCGTCACCTTCGGAATGTGTCGTAAGACGAGAATGAAGCAATTTTTCCTTGGGTTTTATGCGGTCAGCTTTTCGGCGGCGGTTTTCATGGCGGGCCTGTTTCTGGGCCGGTGGATCCAAAGAGTGAAAACAAGACGACGGCAGGCATCCGGAGAGATTTCTCTCTCCTCAGCCCCGGCGCCGGGCGGACAACTCGAAAGAATCGAAGCGGTTCAGAAGAGAAACCAAAAATAGGGAGGGACTACATGAAGAAATTGATGTTCGTTTTGGCGGCGGCGCTGATTGTTTCGTTGTTCATTGCGGGACCGTCTTTTGCCGGTCCGTCAAGGGCGCTGATTCAGGAGATGGGGTCGGTGATCGGCGGAGAAGAGGTGAATGTGGACGTGGACTGGGTGGGTCAGGGCCTGAATGTGATGGCTTCAGGAGATACGACGGTCGGAGCGGGGAACGCGACGGTCGGGGACATCGTCCTTTCGTCCGTGAATGTCGGGTTGACGGATAAGCTGGAGCTTCGGATCGGTCGCTTGCCGGGGTTCCGAAGTTATCTAACGCTTCCGGCCGGAAGCAACAATAATTACGGCCTGACTCTAAAAACGGCCGGCTTTGTGCCCGGACTGGGTGTGTGGCTTGGATATGGATCGAGCAGCTTGGAGGATATCACTTCGGGCGACAGCGCGGGAGACAGGAAAGGATCCTCGATGCGGGTGGGGGTGGCCTATACCTGGGCCGGGCCGGTCATTGTGAACGGGTCGATCGGGTTCGGCTCGGATGCCGCCTCAACCGCCGGCGTGGATGCGCCCGACACCTCCACGATCGAGGCCGCTGCGGCCGTGCTTTATCCGCTTCGGGAGACATTGCTCGTAGGCCTGGAGCTCCATTACGCCACGATCGGGATCGATACGAAGCCGGATAAAACGGACCTGACCGTCTTCGTTCCGGCTCTCGGAGCAAGGGCCGTTGCCGGGAACTGGACGATTGATGCCGTGGTGGCGCTCGTGGGAGCGAGCGTGGGCGTAGAGTCCGGGGCGCTGGATGAGAGCGCATCGGCGACCGTGATCGGCGTTCCGAACGTGAGGGTGAATTATAAATTCTAAAACAATCCGCGGGGACAGTCTTCGAGAAGGGGAGATTGTTCCACTGCAGCCCCGGGAACACGCCCTGGCGACGATGGTCGGCAAACCCGACTTCCGAGATTTTGGATTCCTCCGGCCATCGAACGCCAGCGGCGTGTTCCTGGTTTTTGTGTCAAGCGATGAGCGGCCTACCCGACGACGTTTGATCTCCCGGATGCGAGACGCCACATCCGGAGCTTCGCCGTGCGATCCGCTCGCAGGCGCCGATGTCGAGGATGGCATGCGACGACGCCGACCGTATCGCTTCCCTACTTCTCTTGAGTTATATAAACATAGCCCGTTTTTCTTTCAGAAATAGACCTTTTGCGGAATAGACAGCCATTCAAATCCGCGTTAGCATGAACGCGCGGGGTGTTCTGTGTCATGCGGAAGCGAT
>CAKKOZ010000085.1:2786-9710 GCA_919901335.1 Nitrospiria bacterium
GAGGTCCGTGATGCGAAGATCCGTTTTAGATCGGGTTGACAGTCTCGATCTAAGCTCCCTCGGGATTACGGGGAGATGGACGGGACGGCTCGCGCCGGATTTTGAGGTGACGGCTTTGGACGGCCGTCGTATGAGCTTGAAAGACGTCCGTGGAAAGATTGTCCTCCTCAATTTCTGGGCTACCTGGTGTGAGGCTTGTGTCCATGAGATGCCCACGTTCGAGCAGCTCTATCAGGACTTTCAGGGCGAGGCCTTTGCGCTTCTGGCCGTCGATCTCAGGGAATCGCCCGCAAAAGTCGAGGCCTTCCGGAACGAGTATCGGATTGCCTTCCCCCTTCTTCTGGATCGGACGGGGGAGGTCGGCGATGCCTATGGCGTGCTGGCCATCCCGGTCACCCTTATTCTGGACCGGGAAGGAATGACGATCGGGAAAACGACCGGGGCTCGCGACTGGTCCTCCGCCCCGGCCCGGCGGGTCATTCAGGAACTGCTCCTTTCCGACTGAGCCGGCTTGTCATGAAATGGGTGGAGGAGGCGGGGTGCCGCGGGGACTTGTTGGATGTTCCGCCGTTTTTTTGAGGAGAGAGTGAAAGATGAAAGTATTGGGCAGCGCGATGGGAATGGGGTTGACCCTGATCCTTTTATCGAGCGGCGGGACCGGAGCCGTAACAGAGATCATAAAAGGCGCGGATGTCCGGGCTGATCCGAAGACGGTGAAGGCGATCCTGGCCACCTTCGATCGGATGGAGGAGGCCCTCCGCACCGAGAACCTTTCCGGGATGATGGTTCTCTATTCAGGGTCCTACCGTCACCGGGGACTTCGCAAGGAAGACACCGCCCGGATCTGGGAGGACATCTTTGACCGGTATAACCGGCTCTCCTCCCGGCACGCATTCTCAAGGATTGTGGTGGAGAAGCAAACGATTCGAAAGCTGTTTCGGGAGCCGAGGGCGATCGCGGCCTGCACCGGTGCGCTTTTTGGGGTTTCGGCCCTGAAGGAAGGGAAGCCTCCTTCCATGGCCGCAACGACGGAACCGACGCATCTTGATGTTTGGTTTGAAACGAATCACTATCTGGTCTTGGAAGACGGTGTCTGGAAGATCATCGGCCATGATCCGGCGGCAGGGGAGGAAGACTCCCTCGGAGCGGCCATTCACCTTTTGTTTTAGCTGTGGGAACCTTCAGAAACGACTCCTTTCTAATTGACCCGCCGAATTGACGTCAAGCCGGGAACCCCGTCCGCCAAGTTACGATCCGGCCTCGGCCTAACCGTATCCGCCTGTCTTGTTTGTCATCCATAACGCATTGATTTTTAGCTTGAAGGGTTAAGGCGAGAGGGGTATAATCCAGCTCATCCAAACACTCGCGGGGATCCATCCAGATGATCAATGTTGCCGACCTGAAGGCCGTCCCGTTTTTCCGGGAACTCTCGGAAGATGAATTGAAGAAGCTGGCCCAGGTCATGGAGGAGAAGTCCTTCAAGAGAGGGGAGATCCTCTTCAATGAGGGAGAGGTCGGGAAGGCGTTGTACCTTCTGGCCGAGGGCGAGGTGGAAGTGGTCAAGACCATGAAAGGCTGGTACAAGGAAACCCTCGCGATCTTCAAAAAAGGCCGTCTCTTCGGCGAGCTTTCCTTCCTGTCCGGACGAAATCATTCCGCCCTTGCGCGCGCCACGCACGATGTCAAGGTTTATGTCCTGACCAAGGATCAGTACGACCGATTCGAGAAAAGCGATCCCGTGATCGCGCAGAAGATCATGAAGGTGATCGCGCTGACGCTGAGCACGGCGCTTCAGAAAATGAATGAGCGCTTTCTTCACATGGTGAATTATATCCTGGGTGAGGAAAGCGGAGCATGACAAACTGTTGAGGTGACCCATGTTCGGTTTGGGCATGCCGGAACTGATCGTTCTCCTGGTGATCGTCCTCCTGATCTTCGGCGTTGGAAAACTGCCGCAGATCGGGGAAGGATTGGGCAAAGCCATCCGGGGTTTCCGTCGGTCCGTGTCGGAACCCGAACCCCCCTCGACCCTTCCGGAAAAAGACAAACCTCCCAAGAAGAATCCGGAGGAAACAAAATCCCCATGAACCGTCTGTCGGACCGGTTCGGCCGTCGAATGACCTATCTGCGCTTGTCCGTGACCGACCGCTGCGATATGCGCTGCGTCTATTGCATGCCGGAAGAGGGCGAGCCGCATGAAATCCGTCAGGAGATCCTGACATTCGAGGAGATCCACCGTCTCGTCCGAATTCTGTGCCGTCTGGGAATCACGCATATCCGAGTCACGGGAGGGGAGCCGCTGGTCCGGCGCGATCTGCCCGTGCTGATTGGAATGCTTTCCCCTATGGATGAATTGGCGGATCTGTCCCTGACCACCAATGCCTCCCGCCTCTCGCCAATGGCCGAAGAATTAAAGACCGCCGGACTGAACCGGATCAATATCAGTATCGATTCACTGGATCCGGAAAAGTTTTTCCGGATCACGCGCGGCGGACGGTTGTCGGATGTACTGGCCGGGATTGACCGGGCGCTTTCGGCCGGGCTGACGCCGGTGAAGCTGAACACCGTTGTGATGCGCGGGATCAATGACGACGAGCTGCCGGATCTGGTCCGATTCGCAATGGACAGGGGGGTGACGCACCGGTTCCTTGAGGTGATGCCGCTCGGGTCGGTCGGACTTGAAAACCGCGCCGGATTCATCCCGGCCGCCGAGATACGGAAGATCATCGAGAAGCGGTATCCACTGGAACCGCTGCCGTTTCATTACGGCTCCACGGCACAGGATTTCCGGATCGCCGGAACGGAGGCCCAAATCGGGATTATCAGCCCGGTGAGCGAACGGTTCTGCTCCAGCTGCAACCGTTTGAGGCTTACGGCCCGCGGCCGGCTGCAACTCTGCCTGGCCTATGAAGACGGCGTGGATTTGAAAAAACCGCTGCGGGAGGGATGGAGCGACGATGCGATTTCGGACCTCATCCTCAAGGCGGCCTACCAAAAACCGGCCGGAAACCATTTTGCGGAGGATTCGGAACCGGTCTACCAGATCGCCATGTCCGGCATCGGAGGATAACCCATCGTAGAATTTCCGGCCGGGGGCGGCGTGGTTCGGGAATGAGTAAGATAGGGAGATCGCATGGAAGATCCGAAGCTGCAGAGTCAGGATATACTGCGCAGGATTCATGAAACGGAACGAGAGGCCGACCGGCTTCTCCGCGAGGCCGAGGCCGAGGCCCGCTTCCTGCGGGAGCAGGCGCGGTCCAAGGCCGCCGAAATTCTGCAGGCGAAGAAGCAAGAATGGGAGCTTCGCCGCGAGTCGCTGCTCGATCAGCGGCTGGGGGAAGCGCGGCAGGAAGCCCGACGGATCGTCGAGCAGTCCGGGAATGAGGCCGGCCGATTAAAGGGCTGGGTGGAAGCCAAGATACCCGACGTCGTCGAACAGTTGCTTAAGCGCCTTCTCCCACTCTGACTGCGGAAGCGAGTTCCGGCATGATCGTGAAGATGACCAAAATCCGAATCATGGGTCCCAAAGCGCTTCTTCCCCCGGTCACCGATCTCCTCCACAACCTCGGCATGGTCCATATCGAATCCCGCCCGCCGGACGTTCAGGAGATCGACGAGATCCTCCTCCGGCGGTTCTCGATCGAGGCCCCGGCCCTTCATACGAAAGATTCCCTGGAGACCTTGCTGGAACAGGTGAAGAAGGTCCTTCTCCTCCTGCCCGCGCCGACGGCGGAATCGCCGTCCGCCGCGGTCGGCGCCCCGTCCGACGGGACGGACCGCTTTTTTATAGAGGCCGGCTTAAAGATCGAATCGCTTGTCGCCCGTGTGGATCAGCTCGTCAGAAAGAAAAAGGTCTGCGCGGATGAGTTATCGGTACTGGAGCGATACGGGAAGATACTGCAGGCGCTCTCACCGCTGATTTCCCAGGTACGGGAAAGCCGGGACCTGGATTATCTGGGCATCGCCATCCGGATGAAGGAAAAAGAGGTAATCCCGCTTCTGGAGCAGGCGATGGTTCGAATCACCCAGAACCAGTATGAGATCTTCTACGCCCCGGTGGATGCCGAAGTCCTGGCGGCGCTGCTGGTCTTTCCCAAGGAAAGCGATGCCCAGGTCAAGTCGCTCCTGTGGGAAGAAAACATCGGCGAACTGCGTCTTCCCTCTTCGATTATGAACAAACCGCTGGGTGAGGCTTTCAAGATCATCCTGCGTAAACGACAGGACCTTCCCCGGAGAATCCTGTCGGTGGACCGGGAGCTGTCGGCGCTGTCCCGCCGATGGTACTTATCGCTCGTTGAACTGAGAGCCTGGCTTGAAAACAAAATCAGCCAGATCCTGGTCTCGGCCTCCTTCTATGAAACGAAGATGACCTTTGTGATCTACGGCTGGGCGCCGACCCGGGACCTTGGATCGCTGCGTCAACGTCTGACCGAGCGGTTTGGGGGCCGTGTGGTGATCGATCCGGTGCCGGTGGACGAACGGGAACAGGGACGGATTCCTGTTTGTCTCAAAAACCCCCCATGGCTCCGGCCGTTTGAACGGTTCACGAAAATCCTGCCGCTGCCCAAATACGGGACGATTGACCCGACGCCGTATCTGGCGGTCTTCTTTCCTCTCTTCTTCGGGATGATCATCGGCGATATCGGCTACGGGGCTCTTCTGATCATCGCCTCGCGGATCGCACGGAGGCGCTTCCGCGATAATCCATCGGTCCAGGATTTTGCCTCCATTTTTATTGCGGCGTCGGTCTCCTCGATTGTTTGGGGGGTTCTGTACGGAGAATTTTTCGGCGACCTGGGCGGGCGACTGGGGCTCCATCCCATTTTAATGAACCGCATGGAGAGTTTTCTCCCAAACCTTTTCCTGGCCCTGGCGTTCGGGGTTGCGCATATCCTGCTCGGCATCGGCCTGGGCATTTTCACGGCCGTCAAGCATCGCCGCCGGCGGGAGATCATCGCGAAATTGTCCGGACTTGTTTTAATCGCCGGGTCCCTCGTGATGACGGCGGGCCTGGTCGGATTTCTTCCCAGGCCGGCCGTCACGGCCGGCCTGGTGTTGATGATCATCAGCATCTCCTCGATGATCATCGGCGGTGGAGCGTCGGCCTTGATGGAGATCCATAATCTGGTGAACATTCTCTCCTATCTCCGGCTGATGGGCATCGGCGTGGCCTCGGCGGCGCTGGCCTTTGCCGCCAACAAATTGGGCAGTCTGGCCGGAAACGTCGTGCTGGGTATTCTGATCGGCAGCATCCTTCATGCCCTGAACCTGATCTTCGGGATCTTCTCGCCGACGATTCAGTCGCTGCGGCTGCATTATGTCGAGTTTTTTGAGAACTTTTTTCAAGGAGGAGGCCTCGAGTACAAGCCTTTCAAAAAAACCACACTGGAAAGGAGCGCGTGACTATGGAGATCGGACTCATTGCGATCGGAGCGGGGTTGGCCATCGGACTGACGGCCCTGGCGACCGCCATGGCCCAGGCCCGAATCGGGGCGGCTGCGGTCGGGGCGATTCTCGAAAAGCCGGAATCGTTTGGAACCGCGATTATTTTATTGGTCATCCCGGAGACCATCGTGATCTTCGGTTTTACGATCGCGATTTTGATTTTGTTCACCTTGAAGTGAGACGGGATGGGTTACGAAGAACTGATCCGGGACCTTGAGCGAGAGGCCGGACGCAAGAAGGAAGCGGTATTGACGGCGGCCCGGGAAGAGGCCCGGCAGATCATCGCGGACGCGATGCAGCAGTGCGACCGCTTGGAGCAGGCGTTTCAAGATACGATCGCGCGGGATCTGGAGCATGAACGGGTGCGGCTGCTGAACCGCGCGCGGCGGGAGGCCCGGATGAAGCTAACAGAGGTCAAGTCGGAGCTGGTGCGGAATGTCTTTGCCCGGTTGGAGGAGAAGCTCAAGGCCGTGGCGGCCGGGAAACGATATCCATCGGTGTTGGAGCGGCTGGTCAATGAAACCCGGCCGGAATGGCCTCCGGGGGAGATCATCCTTCGGGCCGATTCCAAAACGTTGCCGCTGCTCAAGCCGTTGATCGAAAGCCGGGCGGCCCGTTATGAGCCGATGGAGGGAACGGCGGGAAGAGAAGATCCGTGCGGAGGGTTTGAGCTGTCTGATCCAGCAGGGAGGGTGACGATCCGAAATACCTTTCGATCCCGACTGGATAAAGCACGTCCGGATTTACGGGTCGAAATGAACCGGCTGTTGTTCGAGGGAACTCCCGCGAGGTGAGGAGTGGCTCATGTCTGATTTTAACTATTTGGCCGCGCGGCTCGGCGCGATGCGTTCCCGGCTTCTGCCCCGGAAGGCCTACGAGGAATTGATCGCCTGTCCCGATGTTCCGTCCGTCCTGGCCTATCTGCTGAACGGTCCCTATGGCCCGGCCATCGAGTCGGTAGGGGAAGCGGCCGCCGACCCGGCCAAGATTGAAGAGGGACTCCGTCGGGATTTGAGCGCGACCCTTACGAAGTTGTTTCGGATGTCGGACGGCGATCCCCGTGAATCGGTTGCGATGCTGCTGGGTTATTGGGATGCCTACAACCTCAAGACGATCCTGCGGGGAAAGCAATTTCTCCTGTCGCCGGAGGAGATCGTCCGTTCGCTGATTCCCGCCGGCGATTACGACGAGCCCGCGCTGTGGGAATTAGCCAAGCAGCCGTCCCTTCGGGCCGTGGCTGAACTCCTTTTGACCTGGCGGACTCCGCACGCGGCGCCGTTGATGGAGGCCCTTCGGGATTATCACGAGGCCCGGGATCTCTATCTCTTCGAGTTGGCACTGGATCGTTTTTATTTCCTGCAACCCGGGCGGTCCCGATCGTCCGGACCGTTTGCGCAACCCCTCCGGGATTTTTTCGGTTTCCTGATCGACAAGACCAATCTCCTGACGGCATTGAAAATGGCCGAGGAGCGAACCGTC
>CAKKOZ010000085.1:9810-13263 GCA_919901335.1 Nitrospiria bacterium
GAGCCTCTGCAGGTCGAGCTCGGCCCGGGCCTTCTTGCCTCGGTCTTCGACGGCGTGCAACGGCCGCTGGAGGCGATCCGGCGGGAGCAGGGCGATTTCATCGGCCGCGGCGTCGTGGTTCCCGCACTGTCGCGAACAAAACGCTGGCCGTTCGTCCCGTCCGTGAAGTCCGGAGACCGGGTATCGGGCGGGGAGGTGATCGGCGTGGTCGCCGAGACGCCGCGGATCGAGCATCGCGTGCTGGTCCCGCCCGGCGTCTCCGGAAAAGTGGCCGAGATCCGCGAAGGGTCGTTCCAGGTGACCGAGACGATCGCCGCGCTGGACAATGGGACGGCGCTGACCCTGATTCAAAAATGGCCGGTGCGGACCCCGCGTCCGTTCCGGGAGCGCCTCTCCCCGACGCTGCCGTTCATCACCGGCCAGCGGATCTTCGATCTTCTCTTTCCCGTGGCCGCCGGCGGAACGGCGATCGTGCCGGGCGGATTCGGAACCGGGAAGACGGTCATCGAGCAGACCCTGGCCAAATATGCACAGGCCGACATCATCGTTTATGTCGGATGCGGCGAACGGGGCAATGAGATGACCGAGGTGCTGGCCGACTTTCCGGGGCTGGTGGACCCCTCCTCCGGCCGTCCGCTGATGGAACGGACCGTCCTGGTGATCAACACCTCCAACATGCCGGTGGCGGCACGCGAGGCCTCGATCTACACCGGCATCACGATTGCCGAGTATTACCGCGACATGGGATATCGCGTGGCCCTGATGGCCGACTCCACATCCCGATGGGCCGAGGCGCTCCGGGAAATCTCCTCCCGCCTCGAAGAGATGCCGGGCGAAGAGGGGTATCCCACCTATCTGGCAACGCGTCTGGCCAACTTTTACGAGCGAGGCGGCCGTGTGGCCTGTCTCGGCTCGGGGGACCGTCAGGGTTCGATCACGGTCGTCTCGGCGATTTCCCCGCCCGGCGGAGATTTTTCGGAGCCGGTCACGCAGTGCTCGATGCGCGTGGCCGGAACGCTCTGGGCCCTCGATTCCGACCTCGCCCATCGCCGGCATTTCCCGGCAATCAATTGGAAGCGCAGCTATTCGCTCTATATGGCCTCGTTGGAGGATTACTATCGGCGGATGGTGGCGCCCGACTGGGCCGATCTGCGGAAAGAGATGATGGCGCTTCTGCAGCAGGAGGAGGATCTTCAGGAGATCGTCCAACTGGTCGGCGTTGACGCGCTTCAGGATCCGCAGCGGGTCACGCTCGAACTCGGTCGGATCTTTCGGGATGATTTTCTACGGCAGCACGCCTTCTCCGAGGTGGACGCCGCCTGTCCGCTGGATAAACAGTACTGGATGCTCAAGGTGATCTTCGCCTATCAATCCCTCTGCCGGGACCTTTTGAAAAAAGGACGGGCGGTGGAGGAGATCTTCAGTCTTCCGTTTCGAGAGGAGCTGGGACGGATGAAAGAGATTCCGGTTTTGGGGTTCACGGACCGGGCCAAGGAATTGATGGCCCGGATGGACAAGGAACGCGAGCGCGAGGTCGAGTGATGGATCTGCTGACGCGGGAATACGGCGCCCTTCATTCCATTTCCGGCCCGCTGCTGTTCGTGCAGGGCGTCCGGAAGGTTTCGATCGGCGAAATGGTCGCGATCCTTCTGCCCGACGGCAAGGAACGCCGGGGCCAGGTGATCGAGATCTCGGAACGGCATGCCGTGATCCAGGTTCTGGAGACAACCGCCGGGCTCAGCACCACCGGCACGCGGCTCCGGTTTTCCGAGAGCGTCGCACGGATGGGGCTTTCGCCGGAACTCCTGGGCCGCCGTTTCAACGGAGCGGGCGAGCCCATTGACGGTCTGCCGGAGATCATTCCGGAGCGGTGGGTCGGGATCATCGGGAGCCCGATCAACCCGGTCGCGCGCGACAAACCGGCTCATTTCATCCAGACCGGGCTGTCCACGATCGACGGCCTCAACACGCTGGTCCGGGGCCAGAAACTGCCGATCTTCTCCGGCTCCGGCCTACCGGCAAAAGAGATCGCGGCCCAGATCCTCCGGCAGGCCAAGGTGGTGGGCGAGGCGACCGAGTTCGCCATCGTCTTTGCCGCGATGGGTATCACGTTCCGCGAGGCGGCGTTCTTCCTGGACGAGTTTGAGAAAAGCGGCGTGTCGGAACATACCGTCGTCTTTTTAAACCTGGCCGACGATCCCACGATTGAGCGGCTTCTGACGCCGCGGTTCGCCCTTACCGCGGCCGAATACCTGGCCTTTACCCACAATCGTCACGTGCTGGTGATTCTGACGGACATGACGAATTACTGCGAGGCCCTCCGGGAAATCGCCACGGCACGCGAAGAAATCCCCGGACGGCGCGGTTATCCCGGTTATATGTATACGGATCTGGCCACGATCTACGAGCGGGCCGGACGGATCAAAGGGCGGTCCGGCTCGGTGACGCAGCTGCCGATCCTGACGATGCCCGACGACGACATTACCCATCCCATCCCCGACCTCACGGGCTATATCACGGAAGGCCAGATTGTTCTGTCGCGGGATCTGCATCGCAGGGGGATCTATCCCCCGATTGATGTCCTGCCGAGCCTCTCGCGCCTGATGAATCTGGGCATCGGCGAGGGGAAGAGCCGGGCGGACCACCGCGGTGCGGCGGACCAGTTGTACGCCTTCTACGCCCAGGGCCGGGACCTGCGCCGACTGGCGGCCATCGTCGGCGAAGAGGGTCTGACCGAGCCGGACAAACGGCTGCTCAAATTCGCCGAGAGGTTCGAGCAGGAGTTTGTGAACCAGGGTTCGGAAGAACGCAGCCTGGAGCAGACGCTGATCCTCGGCTGGAAACTCCTGGGTCTTCTGCCCAAGGAGCGGCTCACGCGGATCAAGCCGGAATTCATCCAGACGTACTACAAAGGATGACTATTTCTAAAGGACGGGATTGATGCAGAAGGCCAGCCCGACACGCATGAACCTTCTGATCCTGAAGGCCCAGGTGGAGTCGGCCCGGAAGGGGCTGGATCTCCTCCGCAGCAAGCGGGAGGCGCTGGTGCGTGAATTTTTTTCGGCGATGGATACCGTGATCGCCTCGCGGGACCTTCTCCGGAGCATGATGGAGGCGGCGATGAACTCCCTGGCCGTGTCCCTCGGTCTGGATGGCCGGGCGGTGGTTCAATCGGCCGCGTTTGCCGCACAGCGGGATATTCCGGTCGAGCTGGTCGAGAAGAACATCTGGGGCGTCCGATTTCCGGAGATCCGGCACCGGAGCGTGATCCGTTCCGCCGACGCCCGCGGGTATGCCGTTACGGGTGTCTCAAGCTACACGAACACGGCCGCGCGTGATTTCGAGAAGGTGCTGGACCAGGTCCTCAAGATCATTTCGGTCGAGATGCGTCTGAAGAGGCTCGGCGGGGAAATCAAAAAGACGACCCGACGGATCAACGCCCTTACCGAGATC
>CAKKOZ010000086.1 GCA_919901335.1 Nitrospiria bacterium
TAGCCGCCCTGGATCAGGAACGGTTCGTAGACATCCTCGATCGTGTCCTTCTCTTCGCTCACGGCCGCGGCGAGCGTCTCGACCCCGACCGGGCCGCCGTTGAATTTCTCGATGATCGTTAAGAGGAGCTTTCGGTCCATCGAGTCGAACCCCTTTTCATCAATCTCCATCCGGCCAAGCGCCTCGCGCGCGACCGAAAGCGTAATCCGCCCGTCCGCCTTGACCTGCGCGAAATCGCGCACGCGCTTTAAGAGCCGGTTCGCGATCCGGGGCGTTCCGCGGGAGCGGCGCGCGATCTCGTTTGCCCCGGCGGCGTCAACCGCGATTTCCAAAATTCGCGCCGAACGGTTCACGATCTCCTCCAGCTCCGAGAGTTGATAGAAATCCAGCCGGTTGATCACGCCGAACCGCTCGCGAAGCGGCGAGGTGAGCAGCCCGGCGCGTGTGGTCGCGCCGATGAGTGTGAAGCGGGGCAGCGCCAGCTTGACGCTTCGGGCCGAAGGCCCCTGGCCGATCACGAGGTCGAGCTGAAAATCCTCCATCGCGGGATAGAGAATCTCTTCCACCGCCGGGTGGAGGCGGTGGATCTCGTCAATAAAAAAAACATCCCGCTCCGAGAGGTTGCTTAAGATCGCGGCCAGATCGCCCGGATGCTCGAGCGCCGGCCCGGAGGTGGCCTTGATATTGACGCCCAGCTCCCGCGCGATGATATGGGCCAGCGTCGTTTTACCGAGGCCCGGCGGGCCGTAGAAAATGACGTGATCCAGCACGTCGCCCCTCTGCCGGGCGGCCTGGATATAGATCGTTAAGTTTTCTTTTAATTTGGTTTGGCCGACATATTCCGCAAGCGAAGTCGGGCGGAGCGAGGCTTCGTAGGTCTTCTCCTCCTCGTTCAACTGGGATGTCAGTATGGGGTCGGGCATAAGACGCTCATGTTCTTGAAAGAACCTTCAAGGTCTCCTTGATCAGCTCCTCGATCGGGAGCCCTTCGCCGCCGGACTCCCCGTTCCGGGATTTCAAGACCGCTTTGACGGCGTCCTTCGCCAGCGGGGATTTATATCCCAGATTGACCAGCGCCGAGACGGCATCCTCGATCCGCTGCGCGTCTTTTCCGAGGATAGGCCCGGCTGCGCCCGAATCGACCGACACCGATAGGATTTTTTCCTTCAACTCCAGCGCCAGACGGGCCGCCGTCTTCTTGCCGATGCCCGGGATCGAACTCAATTTTGCGACATCGCCCCGCTTGACGGCCCCGACCAGCTCGGCCAGCGGGAGGCCGGACAGAATATTGATCGCCAGCTTGGGCCCGATGCCCGAGATTCCCAGCAGCAGCAGAAAAACGTTTTTTTCCTCCGCCGTCCAAAACCCGAACAGCTGGAGGGCGTCCTCGCGCACATGGGTGTATATCCAGAGATGGACCGTCTCGTCTTGCGAGGGAAGAAGATAGAAGGTCGTCAGCGGAACGACCGCCTCGTAGCCCACGCCGTGGACATCCACGAGGATCGAATGGGGCGTCTTCTGTTTTAAGATCCCGGTGATCGAGGCGATCATAAAGGGCTATCTCTACGCCTATAGGCTGCGGACCTGCGCTCGGCGGTTTGCAGCCGATGTGTCGCAGCAGACCGGTTCGTCAATTCCCGGATCCTGGCCGAGTGAAGGTAGCAGATCGCGACGGCCAGCGCATCCGCCGCATGGTGGGAATCCGGGGGGGACTTGAGGTCCAGTAGACGGCCGACCATCCCCGCCACCTGATCCTTCCGGGCCGCGCCGTACCCGACCACGGCCAGCTTCACCTCGGTCGGCGTGCATTCATAGACCGGAACACCATACTGCTCCGCCGCGAGAAGGGCGATGCCGCGGGCCTGACCCAGCTTCAATGCGCTTTGAAAGTTTTTGGCGACGAAGGTGTTCTCGACCGCCACGGCCGACGGTTTTTGGGCTTGAAACACGGCCAGCAACTCATCGTATATTTTTTTGAGCCGTTTCGGAAAGGGCTGTTTCGCAACGGTCGTGATCGAGCCGGAGGCGACATAAAAAAGGCAACGGTTTTTCTCGTCCACCACCCCGTAGCCCATCGTCACGATTCCCGGATCAATCCCGATCACGCGCATGCGAGGATCCTCTATCCTTATTTTGCCGCGACCTTCTCCATGACGTCCTGCGGAATGTCGAAATTTGCATGGAGGTTCTGTACATCGTCGTGGTCTTCGAGCAGTTCCATCAGTTTCAGCATCTGCTCTGCGTCCCTGCCTTCAAGGCTCACGGTGTTCTGAGGAATGTAGGCAACCTCGGCTGAAACGGTCGCGATCTTTCGGTCTTCCAGAACCTTCCGTACGTTCTCGAAATCATGCGGCGCGGTGATCACCTCAAAACTGTCATCCACGGTGCGAAGGTCCTCCGCCCCGGCTTCTAAAACAAGGTTCATGAGCGTGTCTTCATCCGATTTGGATTTATCGACGACGAGCCGGCCTTTTCGGTGAAACATCCAGGCCACGCTGCCGGCCTCGGCCATTCGACCGTTGTTTTTCTCAAGGAGGTTCCGGATCTCGGCGACGGTCCGATACTTGTTGTCCGTCGTGATCTCGATCAGCATCGCCACGCCGCCGGGCCCGTAGCCTTCGTAGACGATCTCCTCGTAATCCACGCCCGGAAGCTCGCCGGTGCCGCGCTGGATCGCCTTCTTGATATTGTCGGCCGGCATGTTGACTTCCCTCGATTTGGCGATCGCCAACCGCAGACGCGGATTGCCGTTCGGATCACCGCCCCCGCCGACACGGGCCGCGGTCGTGATCTCGCGGATGATCTTCGTGAAGACCTTGCCGCGCTTGGCATCCTCGGCGCCCTTTTTTCGCTTGATGGTGGACCAGTGCGAATGCCCGCCCATGACGAATGCTCCCCTGCCTTTCTTAAATCAGCGGATGCGTTATTCCTAACACAAACCACGATGGGAGTCAATTCTACTCCGCATCCCGCGGTGCGGATTCGGGCTTGGCCGTCAAGCGCATGACGACGATGTAAAGAATGGCCAACAAGAGGATGAGGCCCACGAACCAGTGCAACCGCTGGGTCAGGACCAGGATCATCTTCTGTGGATCGTTGAGAAGATCGGGCTGGTCGCCGATCACTTCGGCCCCGAACCAGGCCAGGACGGTACACCAGACGGCCGAGCCGGCGATCGTCATCAGGCTGTAAACCTTAAAGTTCATCCGGACGATACCGGCCGGAATTCCGATCAGATGCCGCACGACCGGCAGCAGCCGCGCGAAGAAGATGCCGCCGGCCTCATAGCGGGCGAGCCACCGCTCGGCGCGTAGCAGTTTGAGTTCGGGAATGAAAAAATACTTTCCATATCGGACAACCAACGGCCGGCCGATCCATCGGGAGACCCAGTACATCACGGCCGCGCCGAGATAGCTTCCGACCGTTCCGGCCAGGACTACGCCCCAGAAATTGTACTCTCCCTGCGCCGCCCAGTAGGCCGCCGGGGGAATCACGACCTCGCTGGGCAGCGGAATAATGGAGCTCTCCATCGCCATCAACAGCACGATTCCCGGATAGCCCCAGTCCCGCACCAGTCCGAACCAGATCACAAGCCATGCATGCATGATCTTATCTCACCTTGTTTAAACGATGCCTACCTCGGAAACGCCTCACGGACGCCGCCGTCGACGGGAAGAATCGCGCCGGTCGTTTTGGAAGATCGGTCCGAAGCGAAAAACAATACGGCCTCGGCCACGTCGCCGGGATAAATCTTTAACTTCAGAAGATTCCGCTGCGCGTAAAAATCTTCCAGCTTCCCGATCGGAATGCCGTGGGCCCTGGCCCGTTCTTTCCGAATCTCTTTCGACCAGAGGCCGGACTCTTGAAACACGCCGTCGGGATTGACCATGTTCACGCGGATTTTATCCTCCGCGCCTTCGATCGCAAGGATGCGCGAGAGCTGGACCTGGGCCGCCTTAGAGGCCGAGTAGGCGCCGAAATCTTTTCCGGGAGCGAGGACATTCTTCGTGGCGACCACCACGATATTCCCGCCGAGGCCCTGCGCTTTGAAGATCCGGACCGCTTCACGACAGACCAGAAAATGACCGGTGGCATTGACCGCGATCGAACGATCCCAGTCCGAGAGCGACAGCCGGTCGACCGGCGACGACTTCGCGATCCCGGCATTCGAGACCAGGATGTCCAGCCCGCCGTAAGCCCGCACCGCCTCTTCGAACGCCTTCCGGACCGACGACTCGCTCGTCACGTCCATCTTAACGGCGGCGGCATTCGCCTCGCCCGCTTTTTGATTGATCGCATCGGCGGCTTTCCGTGTTTTTTCAAGATCAATATCGGTCAGGATGACCATCGCGCCCTCAGCCGCGAGTCGTTCGGCGATCGCCTTCCCGATTCCCCCGGCCGCGCCGGTCACGAGCGCGATCCGCCGCGAAAACTCCTTTTCCGGCGGAAGCAGCGTCAGTTTGAAATTCTCCATCGGCCAATACTCGAAATCGCAGAGCTCGCGCGGTGAAAGCGAGACATACGATGAGACCGCCGCGCCGGCCTGAATCACCCCGACCGTGTGGAGATAGATATCCCGCACGATCCGGCCCGCACGCCGGTCCTTGCCCGTGGCAAACAGTCCGACGCCCGGGATCAACACCACGCGCGGATTTGGATCGAGCATCGTCACGCCCGGCGTCTTGTAGCGTTCAAAATAGGCGGCGTACCGCTTTCGATACCCTTCCACCGCGCCGGGAAGCGCGGCGATGATCGCTTCGGCATCGGGCCGGCCCGAACTTTTCACGTCGAGAAACAGGGGCCAGGGCTTCGTATGCATCAGATGGTCCGGCGTGAACGGCCCGATCTGCGATATTGATTTGGCCTTCGGGTGATTGACGAATTGAAGCAGTTCGGGCGCGTCGTCGTAGAGCAGGACCATCCGTTTGCCACGGCCGACCTCGCCGCGAAGCGTCGGGGCGATCGCGGTCGCGACCAAGCGGCGCGCTTCCCGGGATGCGGATAAAGCGGCCGGACGCACCCGCGGGCGTCGTTGATGCCGCGCGAGGAAGCGCTCGGCCTGGGTGATCATCCGTATCGTCTCACGATAGGCTTCTTTAGCCGAAGCGCCCCAGGTGATCAGTCCGTGCTTGTCCAGGATGATCGCGCGAAGACCGGGATTTTTGGCATAGGCCTCGCCGGTCTTTTGGGAGAGAAGAAAACCGGGACGGAAATACGGAATGACGGCAACGTTCTTTCCATATACCTCTTCGATGATCCTGCGACGGCTCGGCGTGTCGGTCAGTGCGCAGATCGCGTCGGCATGCGTGTGATAGATATGCGTTGGGGGAAGAAAAGCATGGAGAAGTGTCTCGATGGACGGTTTCGGAGAGCCTGGCTCAAGCACGCATTTCGATTGATAGGCCACCATCTCGTCATCCGTCATCGCTTCCCGCTTCATCAGAGGTAGCAGGTCGTCTAATCGCAGCGGCGTGAACTGCTTGTGTGCGATCGTCCTCATGTCCGAGCCGGAGCCCTTCACATAGAGGATCCGGATCGGCCGGCCCGTATGATCCATCCCCCTCACTTTGACGGAGGAATTCCCCCCGCCCCAGACGACGAGGTTTGTATCCAACCCGATCAACCGGGAGGTATGGACAAGAATATCCAAACCCTCTAACCCTCGCGCCTCTTTATCCGACCAACGACTTTTCATGAAGACCTCCTACCCCTAAGGGCAGACACACAGGTCTGCCCCACCATTCCATTATGACGCTACAAGGACCTTTTTCAAAAACTGCCCCGTGTAGGACGATTTGATCTGCGCAAGCTGCTCCGGAGTTCCGGTCGCGATCACGCGGCCGCCCAGGTCTCCGCCCTCCGGCCCCAGATCAATCACCCAGTCGGAATTCTTGATCACGTCCAGGTTGTGCTCGATCACGACGACGCTGTTCCCGGCGTCCACCAGACGGTTCAGAACATCCAAGAGCTTCTGGATATCGGCAAAATGGAGTCCGGTCGTCGGTTCATCTAAAATATACAGCGTCTGTCCGGTCGCACGCTTGGACAGCTCGCGGGAGAGCTTCACGCGCTGCGCCTCGCCGCCCGAGAGCGTCGTAGCCGACTGGCCGAGATGGACATAGCCCAATCCGACATCCTGAAGCGTCTCGAGCTTTGTCTTGAGGTGCGGGATCGCCGAGAAGAAGACGACGGCCTGATCCACGGTCATATCCAGAATATCCGCGATGTTTTTTCCTTTGTAGGCGATCTCGAGCGTTTCGCGATTGTACCGCTTGCCCTTGCAGACCTCGCAGGTGACATAGACGTCCGGAAGGAAATGCATCTCGATCTTGATCACGCCGTCGCCCTGGCAGGCCTCGCACCGACCGCCCTTGACGTTGAAACTGTAGCGCCCGGCCGCATACCCCCGCATCCGGGACTCGGGAAGCTGCGTGAACAGGTCGCGGATGAAGGTGAACAGCCCGGTATACGTCGCCGGGTTGGACCGCGGCGTGCGGCCGATGGGCGACTGGTCGATATTGATCACCTTGTCGAGATGCTCAAGCCCCTTGATCTGATCGCAGGCGCCCGGACGGTCCGTCGCACGATACAGCCGCTGGGCCAGGTTTTTGTACAACACCTCCAGGACCAGCGTACTCTTCCCCGAACCCGACACGCCCGTGATGCAGGTGAGCAGGCCCAACGGGATCTGAACGTCGACGTTTTTGAGGTTGTTCTCCCGCGCGCCGATGATCTTTAAAAATTGCTGCGGCGGGCGGTGGCGCTTGGGAAGCGAGATCACCCGCTCCTTCCGGAGATAGACCCCGGTGAGTGATTTCTCGTGGGCCATGATCTCCTTCGGCGTTCCCTCGGCTACGACTTCGCCGCCGTGGATGCCGGCCCCCAGACCCATGTCAATCACGTGATCCGCCGTGAGGATCGTTTCCTCGTCGTGCTCCACCACCAGGACGGTGTTGCCCAGATCCCGCAGTCGGATCAGGGTGTCCAGCAGCCGGCGGTTGTCCCGCTGATGCAGTCCGATGGAGGGCTCATCTAAGATGTACAGCACCCCGGTGAGAGACGATCCGATCTGGGTCGCGAGCCGAATCCTCTGCCCCTCGCCGCCGGACAGCGTGGCCGCGGCCCGGTCAAGCGTGAGATAGTCCAGACCGACATTCATCAAGAATCCTAGCCGTTCCTTGATCTCTTTCAAAATACGCTGTGCGATCACCGTTTCCCGTTCGGTCAGCTTCAATCCGGTAAAGAAGACGGCCGCTTCTTTAATCGAGAAGCGGGTCGCCTCGGTGATCGATTTCTCGCCGATCGTCACTGCCAGGCTTTCCGGCTTGAGCCGCTCGCCCTTGCAGACCTTGCAGGAATGGCTGCCCATGTACCGCGCGATCTCCTCCCGGATGTAGCTTGAGTCGGTCTCCCGAAACCGTCGCTGGAGGTTTCCGATCACGCCCTCGTACGGCTTATGGTAGGCATGCCGATGTCCGTCGCTTTCATCATAGAGGGTGATCTCCTCCCTGCCGGAACCGTACAGGAGGACCCGCTGATGCTCCGGTTTGAGATCCTTAAACGGCGTCCGGAGATCAAACCCATAATGTTTCGCGACCGATTCCAGCCTCTGGTAATAATAAACCGAAAAACGCTTTTCCCAGGGCTTGATCGCGCCCGCGCGCAGCGAAAGGTTTTTGTCCGGAATGATCAGATCGGGGTCCAGGTCCATCGTCGTCCCCAGTCCGTCGCAGCCCGGGCAGGCGCCGTGCGGACTGTTGAACGAGAAAACGCGCGGTGTCAGCTCCGGAAGGCTGATCCCACACTCGATGCAGGCCAGCTTCTCGCTGAAAAGCGTCTCCTCGCCATCGCGGTTTAAAAGAACGATTCCCTCGGCAAGGCGCAAAGCCGTCTCGAGCGAATCGGCCAGCCGTTTCTGGATTCCGTCCTTGACCACCAGGCGGTCGATCAGGACCTCGATCGTCTGCTTTTTCTTCTTGTCCAGCGTGATCTCCTCCGAGAGGTCCCGAAGCTCACCGTTGATCCGGACACGGGTGAAGCCGTTTTTGCGTAGCTGAAGCAGTTCCTTCCGGTACTCCCCCTTCCGGCCCCGGACCATCGGCGCGAAGATCTGGATCTTGACCCCCGACGGCCAGGCCATGATATGGTCCACCATTTGCTGAACCGTCTGGGCCGCGATCTCGCGGCCGCATTGGTGACAGTGCGGCCGGCCGGCCCGCGCGAACAGTACGCGCAGGTAGTCGTAGATCTCGGTCACGGTCCCGACCGTGGACCGCGGGTTGTGGCTGGTCGTTTTCTGCTCGATCGAGATCGCGGGCGAGAGTCCTTCGATCGAGTCCACATCCGGCTTGTCCATCTGCGCCAGGAACTGGCGGGCGTAGGCCGAAAGCGACTCGACGTACCGGCGCTGGCCTTCGGCGTAAATCGTGTCGAAAGCGAGCGAGGACTTTCCGGAACCGGACAGACCGGTGATCACGACCAGTTTGTTACGGGGGATCGTCACATCGATGTTTTTAAGATTGTGCTCGCGGGCCCCGCGGATGACGAGCTGTGTGGGTTCCATCAAAAGACCTCAAAAACTATTTTGAACGGGCCAGTATATCACGTCCGGATTAACGTCGTCCACCCTTGACAATGTCCTCCCGCAGTGTTACGAATACCATCATGAAACCGGTCTCATCACTTCCTTCCGCTTCCGAGAAAGAACAGGCCGTGCAGGCCATGTTCACGGCGATCGCCCACCGGTACGATTTGAACAACAGTCTCCTTTCGCTGGGTCTTCACCATTCCTGGAAACGGCGGGCGGTTAAGATGAGCGGGGCGGCGGTAGGCGATACGGTGCTGGATCTTTGCACCGGCACGGGGGATCTGGCCGTTTTGCTGGCCCGTCAGGTCGGATCCGAAGGCCGGGTGATCGGGCTGGATCTAAACGACCGGATGCTGGCCTTCGGCCGACGGAAGATCAAAAAACTTGGGATCTCAAACATCACACTGCTGACCGGAAATGCCGAATCGCTTCAGTTCTGCGACCGGACTTTTCAGGCCGCGACCGTGGCCTTCGGGATACGAAACGTGACCGATATCCGGGCCGCGCTGCGTGAAATGCACCGCGTCTTGGAACCGGGCGGGCGGGCCGTCTGCCTTGAGTTTTCCCGTCCCACAAGCGGCCCGTTAAGAAAACTGTACGACTATTACTCCTTCACGCTCCTTCCACGAATCGGAAGGCTCGTCGCGCGCGATCAGACCGGCGTCTATCACTATCTTCCGGCCTCCATCCGGGCCTTCCCGGATCAGGAACGGTTTAGGGAATTATTTTTAGAGGCGGGCTTTTCGCCCGTCACCTACCGTAATTTGACCGGCGGGATCGTGGCCATTCATGTCGGGGTGAAACCCTTGTAGTGGCGACGCATGCGGCGCCACTACATTTCCATGATCACCGCCACCTCAAGCCCGATCCCCAGTTCCACCATCCATGACAGCGCCTCCGGCGGAAGACTAAAACCTCCCTGACCATGGTTGGAGCGATATTCACAAAACACGTCGACCGATAACGCGGTCGCGATATCCCGAAGAACGGATCCGCGAGGAATCAGTCTGGACTTCAGCCAGGCCAGATGGTCCTCCAGCGGCCGATGGGGCGTCACCGGTGCGGTCATCTCCCAGAAATCAAGTTCCATGCGCTCGGACGTTCCTGGAACCGGTTCTCCTCTGCGACGAACCCGCGTCGGCTCAAGGCCCAG
>CAKKOZ010000087.1 GCA_919901335.1 Nitrospiria bacterium
ACGGCGATGTGATAGGCCAGCAGTTGCATCGGGATCGCAAGCACGATCGGCGTCAGCAACGGAGGTGCGGATGGAATCCGGATCACGTGATCCGTCTTCGTATTGATTTCACGGTCTCCTTCCGTGGCCACCGCGATGATGATTCCGCCACGGGCCTTCACCTCCATGACGTTGCTGATCACCTTCTCGTAAACCCGATCCTCCGGCGCCAGCACCACCACCGGCATATTTTCGTCAATCAACGCGATCGGGCCGTGCTTCATCTCACCCGCCGGATAACCCTCGGCATGAATATAAGACAACTCCTTCAGCTTCAGCGCGCCCTCCAAAGCGACCGGATAGTTGATCCCTCGGCCGAGATAGAGAAAATCCCGGTGTTTGAAAAAATGCCGGGCCAATTCCTGAATCGCCGGCTCCTGTTTTAACGTCTCCTCAATCAAACGCGGAAGATGATGCAGTTCTTTAAGAAGCTTTGTCGCGCGCGAAGGACTAAACGTTTTCCGCGCGGTCCCAAGCTGGAAGGCCAACAGGTAGAGCGCCGTCAACTGCGCCGTAAAGGTTTTGGTCGCCGCCACACCGATTTCGGGACCGGCATGCGTGTAGAGCACGCCGTTGGATTCCCGGGCCATTGTGCTCCCCACCCCATTGCAGATCGAGACGATCCGCGCGCCCTTGCTCTTGGCTTCTTTCACGGCTGCCAGGGTATCGGCCGTCTCGCCCGACTGGGAGATCGCGACCAACAAAGAGTGGCGATCCAGAATCGGGTTCCGGTAGCGGAATTCCGAACCGATATCCACCTCAACCGGAATACGGGCCAGTTCCTCGATCATGAACTTTCCAATCAGCGCGGCATGCCACGAGGTTCCGCAGGCGACGAGCGATAGCCTGCTCAGACCCTCCATGTCCGCCGCCGTCAGGCCGACTTCGGGAAGCACCACCTCGTCCTTCTCAAGAAAGACGCGTCCGCGGAACGTATCGAGAACAGCCTGAGACTGCTCATGGATCTCTTTCAGCATAAAATGCTGGTAGCCGCCCCGCTCGGCCATGACCGGATTCCCGGAAACCGTCTCGATCTTTTTTCCCTTGGGCCGACCGGCCCTATCCTTGACCGCGATCCCTTTCGGCGTTAAGACGGCCATCTCCCCGTCGTCCAGAAAGAGGATATCCCGCGTATGGTTCAAGATGGCCGGAATATCCGAGGCCACGAAATACTGCCCGTCGGCCAGGCCGGCCACCAGCGGACAGCCGTCCCGGGCCGCGATGAGAACGTCGGGATCTTTTTCGGAAAGGACACAGACGGCGTAGGTGCCGCGAATCTCCTTCAAGGCCGATCGAACCGCCTCCTCAAACACCTTCCCGCGGCTCATCTGCCGGTCCATCAGGTGAACGATCACCTCGGTGTCGGTTTCGGACTGAAACGTCCGGCCCTCCGACTGCAGCTCGTGTTTGAGCGTAAGGTAGTTCTCGATAATGCCGTTGTGAACTAAAACCAGCGGCCCGACCCGGTGGGGATGGGCATTTTCTTCCGACGGCCGGCCATGGGTGGCCCACCGCGTGTGGCCGATCCCGATTCGGCCGGAAGATCCATTCCCCGCCAGCGCCGCTTCAAGATTGACCAGCTTGCCGACCGAGCGCCGGACCTCGATGCGGCCGTTCTGAAGATAGGCGATCCCGGCCGAGTCATACCCGCGGTATTCCAGACGCCGGAGCCCTTCGATTAGAATGGGGACAACCTCTTTATTTCCGATATAGCCGATGATTCCGCACATGATTCTTTACCTTTTACCTTTTACCTTTTTCCTTCGCTTGGCCCAGTCCTTCTTGACTTCCTGTTTGGCGCGGCTCAGCGCAAGGGAGTCCGGCGGGACGTCCTTCGTGATCGTGGATCCGGCCCCGATGACCGCGCCGCGGCCGATCCGGACCGGCGCGACGAACTGTGTATCGCTTCCGACAAAAACATGATCCTCGATCATCGTCCGGTGCTTGTTCACCCCATCGTAATTACAGGTGATCGTCCCGGCGCCGATGTTCACCTCTTTGCCGATCACGGCGTCTCCCAAATAGGTCAGATGGTTCGCCTTGGATCCCTCGCCTATTTCGGTTTTTTTTGTCTCTACAAAATTTCCGATCCGGGCCCCTTTATGGAGCACCGTTCCGGGGCGCAGATGCGCAAAGGGCCCGACGGCCGTGCCGTCCTCAAGCACCGATTCGGCCAGCACGCAGGCATCCTTCACCGTCACGCCGGTTCCCAGGCGGCAATTCGAAATTCGGGTATGGGAATGGATGACACAATCCTCCCCGATCCGGCTCATCCCCTCCAGTCTCACATTCGGGTAAATAAGGGTGTCCCGCCCGATCGCGACATCGGCCTCAATCCAGGTCGTTTCGGGATCCAGCAGCGTAACGCCCTCCCGCATATGCCGCTCGGCAATCCGGCGGGCGAGCGCCTTCTCGGTCCGGGCCAGATCCATCCGGGAGTTGACCCCCATGACCTCCGCCGGGTCCTGCGCGGAAACCGCGCGCAGTTTTCGGCTCTGTCGGACCGCGGCCTTGACGATATCGGTCAGATAATATTCCTTCTGCGCGTTGTCGGACTTCAGCTTTTTCAAGGCCTCAAACAGGAACGGGGCATTCACCAGATAAAAACCGGGATTGACTTCCTGAACCGCACGCTGGACCGGCGTCGCATCGGCCTCCTCGACAATCGCAATCATCTCGCCGTCCGGATCCCGAATCACGCGGCCGTACCCTTCCGGATGGGAAAGCGTCGCGGTCAGAAGCGTCAGATCGGCGCCCTGATCCCGGTGGATTTTCAGCATGGACTGTAAGGTCTCGACCGTGATCAACGGGACGTCTCCGTTTAAAATCAGGACCGGCCCAATGAATCCGGCCAGCAACGACTGCGTCTGAAGAACCGCGTGGCCCGTTCCCAGGGGCCGGCCTTGATGAACGATCTCGACCGGCCGGTTTGCCAAAACCTCCTTCACCGCGTCGGCCTGATGCGCCACCACAACGATAATTTTGTCGGACGGCAATCGCCGCGCCGTCTCCACGGAATAGAGAATCATCGGCTGGCCGGCGATCGGATGGAGCACCTTTACCCGTTTCGACTTCATCCGCTTGCCCAGGCCGGCGGCCAGAATCACGGTGGCAATCGTCATCATTTTTTCCGTCTCCCGACTCGCATCGATATTGCAGTCCGAAAATTTACGGTAGAATAAGACCGGGCGTGGTTTGCCAAAAATCGCATCGTGCGCCTATGACAGGGAGCCGGTCCGCGGCTTTACCGCGAGAGGCTCGGGGTGTGGGGGCATCGGAGGACATTTCAAATTTCATCCGCACGGCCCCCCATATAAAAAGACTGCTTAATGATACTCATTTTCCTTAATTCTTGCAAGCGCTTATTTGCATTTTTTACTGGGTTTGAGTACCATAAACAACCGTTGGACAGGAGCCGCCGTGGTCTTTTTAGAACTGGCCCTTTACGGCATCAGAAATTTCACGCAACTCACCCGGCTCGCCTTCAAGCCCGGACTGAATCTGATTCAGGGCGGAAACGGCAGCGGGAAAAGCACCGTCCGCGATATTCTCTTCGCCGTCGTCTCGCCGATTTCGGAGACCCCGCTTGAATCGCTCAGACCTCAAAAACGCTCCGACGCCTGTCAGGCCGGTCTGATTTTCAAGGCCAAGAACGACCGCATCTACCGTCTCGTCCGCGACTTCAACGGCCGTAAAAGCAGCCTGGCCGAGTTGGATTCCTCCAATCAATTTCATGCCACGATGCAGGACGAAGAGCCGATCGCAAAATTTCTGGCGGAGGAGAGCGGCGGCCTGCCGCGAAACACACTTGAAGGACTATTTTCGATGAAAGCGGCCTGGATGCCCTCGGCGCGCGTAACCGCCGTCGTCCGGCCGGAGCTTGCGCCGCCCGCGTCCGTTTCGACGGCGACTTCCATCTCCCCGGCCGGAACGAAACCGGTCCCGCACGACCCCGCGAAAAAACAAAAAAGGCTGGAGGAACTCAAAAACCTTCTTGCCCATGGCGACCGCCTCACGGCGATGGAAGATCAACTCTCCGAACTCCAGACCCGCTCGGCCGAAACGAAGCGCCGACTGCGGCTGGCCACGGAAAAGACGGCCGATCTGGCCCGGCTCGCGGAGGAGGGAAAATCGTTTGAATCGTTAAAAGATCTTCCGGAGAATTATCACCTCGTTCTGGAAACCTCCGCGCAGCAGGAACAGCTTAGAAACGAGCAACGGGTCTCACTTTCGGAAGACGAGGAATTTTTGAAGCAGGACCTCCTTGCCATCCCAAATCAACCGTTTTTTATCAACAAATATTTTATCGCCGGAGGAAGTCTGAGCCTGACCGCGATCGTCCTTCTAACGGCCCTGAGCCTGGACGGTTTATACCAGCAACTTTTGATGCTGCCCTTGCTGACCGGCATCGGATTGATGGGATACGCCGGCTTTCTCGATTTTGGAAAGCTGAATAAACGAAGAGGGATCGAGCAAAAGATCCGCGAAGCCGACCGACAACGGACGCGCGCCGAAGCCGCCTTCAAAAAAGAAAACGCCCTGTGCGTTGATCTGTTTAAGAAAACCGGTTGCGCCGATGTCGCGAGCCTCCAAGAGAAGCTCAAGGCCTACGCGCAGTTCCTCTCGGTCCGGCGCGAGATGGAAGCCCAGCGAAATCAGTTTCTCGGCCGGAAAACAATCGAAGAACTGCGACAGGACGCGGACGCCCTGGCGAGCCAGATCGCCGAAGTGGAATCAAAATTAAAGGCCTCCTCATCGCTGCCGTCCGATATCTATTTAATTCAGGAAGAGGTCCGTGTCCTGGAACGGGAGATGGCCGTGCCGTTTTCGGCCGGTCCGCTGCCGAATCCCAATTCTCTTCCAAGGACCTCCGGGCCGATAGAACCGCCGCCGGTCTCTCCGGACGGCCTGTCGTCCCGTTTTCTATCGCCGCCATTCCGGGCAGGGCTTCAAATAGCCCCGGTGCAGGCCGTCCTGCTTGGACATTTTTCGGAGTTAAAAACCCAAATGACACGGCTGACGGAAGAACTGGGCGGCCCACTCGAAACCGAGATGAGCTTGAACGAGGATCTGGCGCCGGTGTTTTTCTCTCCCGCCAAAACACCGATTCCATGGGAGATTCTCAGTTCAGGCCGGCAGGATCTCTACCATCTCGTCCACCAGCTCGCCGTTGCCCAGATCCTGTCCCGACCCCACCCGTTTCCCCTTATTCTCGACAACCCGCTGCCCGTTCTGGATCTTCCGCGCCGGCAGATCGTGCTGGACATTTTGCGGAAAATCGCTCAGAATGGACAGGTTCTTTTGCTCTCATCGGTCTCCTACCCGAGCCGAGAGGGCGATCATCTCATCACACTGACATAGACCGGAACCCTGTCACATCTTATGGCGCGCGGCTTTTTCATCACATTTGAGGGCACCGAAGGCAGCGGCAAAAGCACCCAGATCGAGATTCTGGCGCGCCGCTTGATCCGATTCGGACATTCGGTCGTCACCACGCGCGAGCCGGGCGGAACCCGTTTCGGCGAGCAGATCCGGAAGGTTCTGCTGAGCGTTCAGAATCACCGACTCGATCCTCGGGCTGAACTCTTCCTCTATCTCGCCAGCCGAACCCAGCATCTCGAAGAGGTCATCCTCCCCGCGCTGCGAAAAGGAAGGATTGTCCTCTGCGACCGATTCTCGGATGCAACGCTGGCCTATCAGGGGTTCGGACGTCGGCTCGAGATGAAGATCGTCCGCGCCGCGGGGGACTATTCCGTAAAGGGGTGTTCGCCGGACCTAACGCTGCTGCTGGACCTGGAGGTCCGCGTGGGGCTGGTCCGCGTACGGGAGCGCGGAAGGAGAAACCGACTGGACCGCGAGCAGCGGGAGTTTCATGAGCGCGTCCGGGCGGGCTATCTTCGTCTGGCCCGGATGAATCGAGGGCGGATCAAGATCGTGGAGGCCTCACGAGAACCGGCGGCCGTTGCCGATGACATTCAAACGATCGTCGATCGCCTCCTCAAGGGCCGTCGGCCCGCGAACATTTAAGAGAAATCCGATGTCGTCTGAAGTTTCCTTTGACACGATCGTGGGCCATACCCACCCCAAGGCCGTACTGACGGCCGCGATCGTGAGCGGCCGGATCGCCCATGCCTATTTGTTCCACGGCGAGTCCCATATCGGAAAATCCATGACGGCCACGGCCTTTGCCAAGGCCGCGTTGTGCGCTCATTTGCAAACCGGCCAGGTCTCCGGCCGCCCGACTCTCGCCTCCTGCGATCAATGCTCCTCCTGTCATGCCGTGGATTCCAGAAGTCATCCGGATCTTCATCTCATCCAGCCGGACGGCGCACAGATCAAGATCGGACAGATCCGCGAGCTTCAGAATGCAATCGCCTTCAAACCGATGATCGGATCTCGGAAATGGTTTTTAATCGACGAGGCCGACGCCATGAATCCCGAAGCGGCCAACAGTTTTCTGAAAACGCTTGAGGAACCGCCCGATCACAGCACGCTGATACTGATCACAGCCCGGCCGCAGGCCTTGCTGCCGACCGTCCTGTCCCGCTGCCAATCCGTCCGGTTCAGTCCGCCGCCGCCGAATGAATTGTCGCAATGGCTCCAGAAACGACGGGGGATCGCCATCCATGAAGCGCAAGATCTGGCCACGCTGGCCATGGGTAAAATCGGGATCGCGGCCGAGGCCGATCCGGCCGCTTTAAAGAACGAGCGGGATCGGATCCTGGATGCGCTGTCCAGAGAACACCTTGAAGATCCATCCGAGCTGTTCAATGAACCGGAGGAGCTGGCTTCCTCTCAGGGACAACTTTATAAAACGCTGGATACAATCGAGATATGGCTTCGCGACGTCCTCATCAGCCGACACGTATCCGAACCGTCGCTTCTGATCAACCAGGACATCCCCGACCGGATCTCGGCCTGGGGCCGCGCCGTCCCGACGGATCACGTGCTGGAAACGTTGACGCTGATCCATCTCTTGAAACGGGCCTCGCCCCGGAACCTCAACCACGCCCTGGTGCTGGAGACGGTGCTTCTGAAGCTTCGCGACGCCGTGGTCCGAGAATCGGCCCCGGGCCCAAAACAAAACTAAACGATCCTTAACCGAACATGAAACCATCCCCCAAGAAAAAAACATCGCATAAACGCAAAACCTTTTATATCACGACGCCGATCTATTACGTCAACGACGTCCCTCATATCGGCCATGCCTACACCACCGTCGCAGCCGATGTTCTGGCCCGGTACAAACGGCTCCGGGGCTACGAGACCTTTTTCCTGACCGGGACGGATGAACACGGGCAGAAAGTCCAGCAGGCGGCCTCCCATCATGGGGTGGACCCTCAGATGTATGCCGACCGGATGGTCGTGGCGTTCAAAGAACTCTGGGAACATCTGACGATTTCGAACAGCGACTTTGTCCGTACGACGGAAGAACGCCACAAGCGGGTCGTTCAAGCAGTCCTTCAAAAATTACAAGAACGAAACGTCCTCTACCAGGCATCGTACGAAGGCTGGTACTGCCTGCCGGACGAACGCTTCTGGACCAGTGAAGACGTCGTGGATGGAAAATGCCCGGAATGCGGCCGGCCGGTGGAGCCTCTCTCGGAATCGAACTATTTTTTCAAGATGAGCGCCTATCAGGACCGGCTCAAGCGGCATATCCGGAAACATCCCAAATTCATTCAACCCGAAAGCCGGCGAAACGAGGTAATGGGATTTCTGGAGCGCCCGCTTAAAGACCTTTGCATTTCACGCCCGCGGGCGCGGCTGTCCTGGGGGATCCCCTTCCCGTTTGATCCGGATTATGTCACGTACGTCTGGGTGGACGCGCTGGTCAATTATATCTCGGCCCCCGGTTACGGCTCCGATGAACGGCGGTTTAAAAAATGGTGGCCGGCCGACGTCCATCTGGCCGGAAAGGATATTCTCACGACCCATGCCGTTTACTGGTCCGCACTCCTGATGGCGCTCGGGCTCGAACTTCCGAAAACATTGTTCGCGCACGGCTGGTGGACCGTGGACGGAGAGAAGATGTCGAAAAGCCGCGGCAACGTGGTGGATCCCAACACGATGGCGGCCGAGTACGGAACGGACGCCTTCCGGTATTTTCTTCTGCGCGAAGTTCCTTTCGGCCAGGACGGCGACTTTTCGAAAGCGGCCGTAACGACCCGCTACAACAGCGAGCTGGCAAACGATCTGGGCAACCTTTTCTCACGCACGCTCACAATGATTGAGCGGTATTCCGGCGGCGTGGTTCCCAAACCGCATCCCAAGGCGGTCAAGACAGATGACCGCCGGATGGCGGCTCTGGCCAAGGAACTTTATAAAACGGTCGGACAAGAGATGGATCGGTTTGCGTTCCATCGAGCGTTACGCGAAATCTGGACGCTCGTGGATTTTGCCAACCGGTATGTCGAGCAGAACGCCCCATGGAATCTGGCCAAGGCCCCCAAAAACCAGGCCCGATTGGACACCGTCCTGTACCACCTGGCCGAAACATTGCGCATCCTGGCGATTTATCTTTTCCCCTTCATGCCGACGACGGCCCAGCGCATGGTCACGGAGATCGGCTGGACGACGCCGCTCGATCAGGCCATCAAACCGATGGACTATCACTGGGGGAAACTCAAACCGGGCCGGCCCGTTCAAAAAGGAAAACCGCTTTTTCCCCGGATGGAACCGCCGACCGGCATCACGAAACAAGAAACCGTCGAAGCCGCGACGCCTTCAAAGGAGATCCGCATGGAATCCACGCAAACCGAACCCTCTTTAATCACAATGGACGAGTTCCGCAGGCTGGAGCTTCGCGTCGGCCGCGTCGTCTCGGCCGAAAAGGTGGCGGGAACCGACAAGCTGTTAAAACTCTCGGTGGATATTGGAACCGAAATCCGTCCGGTCGTGGCCGGCATCGCGACACGATATGCGCCCGATCTTCTCATCGGGAAAATGGTGATTCTCGTTGCCAACCTGAAGCCGGCCGTCATTCGAGGGATCGAGTCGCGCGGGATGATACTGGCAGCGGGAGACAAGGAGGTCGAGGCACTGGCGACCTTCCTGGAGCCGGTCAAGCCCGGCTCACGCGTGAAATAAATTCTTCTTTAATTTCTTGACTTATTCCAATAACACCCATTACAATCAGCGACTTTCCGGGCCGGCGGGCGGATGAGGTCGGCCCGGATAAGGATTGTTCACCAAAAAATAACGAGGCAAGAAAGATGACGGTATTAATCAGACGTTTCAAGTTGGCGACGGGCCAGACGAAAGAAGACCGGATTATTGAGCAGGACCGCATCGAACGGTATATGGGAATGTTCGAACGCGAGGACGTGAAGCAGCTTCAGACCGGGCAGAAAGTCATGATCGAAAAAGACGAGTGGCAACTCCTTTTGTAGGGGCTCGCGTCGCCCCCTCCACCGGCAGAGCCGGATGGAGCCTCCCCCTCTCGCTCGCTTCCGCTCGCTGGATGGATACCCACCGGATACCGCG
>CAKKOZ010000088.1:0-15830 GCA_919901335.1 Nitrospiria bacterium
GAGTTGGTGGAGTTGCAGGTCCAGCTTGCGCGGTGGCAACAAAACTGGGCAGGGATCTGGGTGGACCCGGAACAACGCCGCCAGGTCGCTGAACAGTCCAGCGTCTGGTCGAAACGTGTACTGGAGATGTCCGGCCTCCTGAGCGGCTAGTGCATACCCCACAATGCACCGGAACCGACTTACCTTCAGTTGTGGAGGGTCTTAAAAGGAGGGAAGGGTGGGAATGACGTCGGGTAACCGTTCGGCAACAAAACGGGTTTCCCGCTCTTTGCGGAAAACCCGTATGCCAATACAGTCAGTCTTCGTAGCGCTCATCGGTGGATACCGTTTCAAGCATCAGCTCCACCTCGGCGCCCTTGGCCCGATTGGATAAGATGGTTTGATCCATGATCGCACCGCAGTTGACGCATTTCCATGCGTGAAAGGTCAGAAAGTAATCGGCGAACCGTTCGATGAACATCAACCCGTTGCATTTTGGACATTTCATGGGAGTCACCCTCCTTGCGTTGTGAAGCTGCTCGCCCATTCCTATTGCAAGCGATATGCCATTTTGTGTGATGTTGTTAACTCATTGAAAATATAGCTGTATTTATTATATCCATCCATCTTTAGTGTTGTTCATCAACAAGCTCTTATGCCAAAAATTGCAAGCATTGTAAGTAACGGACTACATATTTTAGAGGAGGAATTCGATGGAAACATTAAAGACCGATACGGCAAAGGGCATCAAAAACTGGCCGGAGATTGAGCGCCCGCGGGAGCGATTGATTCGGCACGGACCGGAAATCCTGTCCGATGCCCACCTTCTGGCGATTTTGCTCCGAACCGGCCGGAAGAAGACCAGCGCGGTTGAGATAGCCAACCATCTTCTCAGGCAGTTCGGCGGATTGGCCGGATTAAAGCAGGTGAGCATTCCTGAGCTATGTTCGGTGAACGGCATCGGTCCGGCCAAGGCGGCCCAGATCCTGGCCTCGCTCGAATTAGGCCGCCGGTCTTTGGCGCAGCCGCTCAACCGGGAGCTGCGGGCCCTCTCCAGCCGGGATATTTATCATCATTATCACCCGCTGCTCCGGGATATGAAACGGGAGCTTTTTAAGCTGTTGCTGTTTGACGGAAAGAACCGGCTGATCAAGGATACGACCATCTCCACCGGGAGCCTTTCGTTGAATATCGTTCATCCGCGCGAGGTGTTTAAGCCGGCCGTGCGGGAGTCTGCGTCTTCCGTCATCCTTCTTCACAATCATCCCAGCGGCGATCCGACGCCCAGCCCTGAAGATCGGGAGTTGACGAGGCGGCTTGTGAAGGCCGGACGGATTATGGGCATCAAGGTTTTAGACCACATCGTGATCGGAGACGGAAGATATTTCAGTTTTGCCGATCAGGGTTTGGAGATCCATGACTAACAGGCTTCTGAAAAGTGGTTTCATGATCTTTGTCGGCGTTGTTTACGGTTGTTCCCATCCGTCCGTTCCGGAGGGAATGGTGGTGATCCCTGCCGGCTCGTTTATCATGGGGAGCGATAAAGTTGACACCGAGGGGATCGGTGCGCAACTGGGGATGATCCGGCCGCTGTATCAGGATGAACATCCCCAGCGAAAGATCCCTCTCCCGACCTTCAGCCTGGATCGCTTTGAAGTGACCCAGGCCCAGTACAAGCTCTTTTCGGACCAGACCGGAAGCCGGACACCGCCGGCATGGAAAAATGGGGCGGTCCCTCCGGGCCGGGAAAACCATCCCGTGACCTTTGTCAGCTGGTACGATGCGCTTCAATACTGCCGGTGGGCGGGAAAACGGTTGCCAACTGAACTCGAATGGGAAAAGGCGGCACGTGGGCCAAACGGTTTGGAATATCCCTGGGGGAATGCCTACGAAGCCGGGCGGGCGAACACGGGCGATTCCGACACCAATGACACGCTCCCGGTCGGCCGTTTTGAATCCGGCAAGAGTTTTTATGGCGTTTATGACCTGATCGGAAATGCCGGAGAATGGGTTGATCACTGGTATCAGCCTTATCCGGGCAATGCACGGCCCAGCCCGCTGTACGGTGAACGTTTGAAGGTGATCCGGGGCGGAAGCTGGGGAGGAGGGGGAGGGCATTATGCCATGAGCCTCTTTTACCGCGCCGCCCACCGTTTATTTGCCGATCCCTTGGACCGCTTTCCGGATACGGGGTTCCGATGCGCCAAGTCAGCCTAAGGACCGGCTGCTGGAGTCAAAGTTTTTTGATTTACAATCAGTTAGCAAGATGTTAGAGTAAACGAACTTTTGATAAATTCCATCTTAATCCGTAGACAAGGAAAGGTTTATCGGACGAATGCTCAGGCGTTGGGCGCCGCTGGCCGTCTTGATTTTCATTGCGGGTTTCAGTTTATATTTTGATCAAGAATCCTTCGCCGAGATGGACGGTCTCAAGGGCGGGGATGCCGTTGTGGCGATTGAGGTTCAGGGCAACCATCGGATCGAGACGGCCACCATCCGGTCCCGTTTGAAAACAAAGGAGGGCAGTCTTTTATCGGCGGATCGGGTCCGTGAAGATATTCAGTCCCTGTATCAGTTGGGGTTTTTTTTGGACGTGCGCGTGGATTGGGAGCCGGTTGACGGGGGCGTAAAGGTGATCTATATCGTGGCCGAGCGGCCCTATGTGAACGAAATAAACTTTGTCGGGAACGTCGAAATCATGACGGATCAGTTGAAGGAAAAAGTCATGATCAAGCCGAAGAGTTTTCTGGATGACGTGCAGGTCAAGGAAAACGCGGAACGGCTTCGGCAGTACTACGATGAAGAGGGCTATCACAACACGATCGTAATCCCGGTCCTCAAAATGCAGGGGGATGGGGATAAGGTTGCCCTGACGTATTACATCAAGGAGGGCGCCAAGGCGACGGTTAAGCAAGTCCAGTTTGAGGGCAATAAGGCGTATCAACCAAAAACGCTCAAGAAAAAAATTGATACTCGGGAATATTCTCTGTGGACTTCCTGGTTGACCAACGCCGGCTACTATAAGAAGGAAATGTTGAACGAGGACGTGGATAAACTCAAGGATTATTACCTGAACAACGGATACCTCCAGGTTCAGGTCGGAACGCCGCAGATTCGTTTCAAAGAGGACCGGTCCCAAGCCCTCGTTTCCTATCCGATCCTACACGGAGAGATTGATTACCCATACGAATTCCATGCCGTCCGGGTGTCCATTGCGTTCCCGTTGATTGAGGGGAGCCAGTTTCAGGTCCGGACGATTACGGTCAACGGTCACCACGTTTTTACGACCGACCGCTTGCGGGAGGCTCTGAAATTAAAGGAGGGAGACCTCTTTCGAAGAAACGTTTTGCGCGAGGGGGTGGCGGTCATCCATGATCTGTACGGCGAAAAAGGGTATCTGTACGCCTCCATCATTCCGCAGTACACGACGGATTTGGCGACAAAGACGGTGGATCTGGCGTTGGACATCGCCGAGGACAATCCGATGCAGATCCGTCAGGTCATGATCACGGGAAACGATAAAACCCGTGACAAGGTGGTCCGTCGGGAAATCCGTCTCAACGAGCAGGAACTTGTGAATACAAAATTATTGCGCCGCAGTTTCCAGCGCATCAACAACCTGAATTTTTTTGATTCCGTCGAAATCGTCCCGGAGCGGGTCGGCGCGGACAAGGTGGATCTGCAGGTCCGGGTCAAAGAAAAATCGACCGGCGCTTTCAGCATCGGCGGAGGGTACAGTTCCATCGACCATGTGGTGGGGATGGCCGAGATCACGCAGGGTAATCTTTTCGGCCGGGGCGAGCTTCTGCGGGGCCGGGCCGAATTCGGTGAACGCCGGAACACCTACAGCCTGACTTTTAGCGAGCCCTATCTTCTGGACCACCCGGTTTCGGGAACGGTGGATCTGTTCAACCAGACCCGGGACTTTAATTCCTACAAGGAACGACGTATCGGGGGAGACATGGTCCTGGGGAAATCGTTCTCGGAATACCTGCGCGGAAGCCTGAGCTATACGCTTGAAACCCTGACCCTCTTTGATGTGGCTCAGGACGATCCTAATACGCCGGAGATCGAGTCGTCAGCGCCCAGTCTGGTGATCAAGCAGGAGGGCAAAAGCACCACCAGCAGCCTCGGAGCCACGATTGCGCGAGACACAAGGGATTTTTACTTCGATCCGAAGGAGGGGACGCGAACCGCCTTGACGGTGGAGTATGCCGGTACGTTCCTGGGCGGCGACAACAATTTTGTTAAAACGATTCTGGATGTGAGCCGTTTCTTTCCGATTCGTTGGGACACCGTCTTCTCTCTCCATGGCCGCTTGGGTTATGCCACCGGAATTTCCGGAACCGAACTTCCCGTTGGGGAGCGTTTTTATGTGGGCGGGATCAATACCGTGCGCGGCTTTAAATTCGGGACGGCCGGACCCATTGATCCGGCCACCGGCGAGATTACGGGGGGGAATAAAGAACTCATTTTCAATGCCGAGTATTTGGTGCCGCTGGTGCCGGAGGCAAAAATAAAGGGCGTCCTTTTCTTCGATGCAGGGAAGGCCTTCGATGATCGGGAGCGGATTCGGTGGAACGAACTTCGATACGGTACGGGGTTTGGGCTTCGCTGGATTTCGCCCATCGGACCCTTGCGGTTGGAGTGGGGATACAACCTCAGGCGCAAGGAGAATGAGCAGGCCAGCAATGTGGACTTTACCATCGGAACATTATTTTAAGTCAGAACGGGATGACCTCTAAAAGGGAGAAGCGAAATCATGCGGGACATGAGAGTCAGGGTAAGACGGATCGGGCCGGCCATCGGGATGTTGCTGGTCTGGATGGTTTGGATCGTCCCGGTTGTTCAAGCGGCCGAACCGGTCAAAATCGGATATGTGGATGCTCAAAAGGTCCTGGACAATACCAAGGCCGGGAAAAAGTCCAAGGAGAGCGTGGAGGAATTTTTGAAAAGCCGCCAGAAGATTATTGACCTGGATGAATCCGAGATCAAGCAGTTGCAGGATGACCTGGCGCGTCAGGCGGCCGTGCTGAGCCCCGACGCGCGTCGCGAGAAGGAGGAATCCCTTCAGCGGAAGGGGATGGACTATCAGCGACGGGCCGGCGAGATGAACAAGGAAGTCCAAGTGAAGAAGAGGGAGGTTCTTGACAAATTCAACAAGGATCTTGAGAGCATCGTGAAAAAGGTGGCGGAGCGGGCCGGCTATTCCTTTGTGATCGACCGAAACGCGGAAGGCGGCGTACTGCTTTACGCCAAGGAGTCTTTCGACCTTACGGAGGAGGTGGTCAAGGAGTTTGAGAAAATCTCGCCCTAACCCATCAGGGCCATTGGAACGATGATCATGAGACCGGTCTCACTCAGAAAACTGGCGGAAGCGATTGAGGGGCGCGTCATCGGCGATGCCGATGCCGTGATTCGCGGGGTGGCGGGGATCAAAGAGGCCCGGCCCGGCGAGATCACGTTTCTGGCGAATGCCAAGTATGCGCGCTTGCTGAGGGAGACGAAGGCTTCGGCTGTGATCCTGTCCAAACCGGACCCCCATGTGTCCTGCGCGCAGCTGATCGTGGAGGACCCGTACTATGCCTTCTCCCGTGTTGTCTCGGTCTTGATCGAAGAACCGTATCGAGCGATGGGGATCAGCCCGCTTGCCGGCATCGGAAAGAACGTTCGGCTGGGAAGCGATCTCTCGATTCATCCGTTCGTCACGATCGGGGATCGGGCGGTGATCGGGGACCGCGTCACGCTCTACCCCGGCGTTTACATCGGTGACGAAACGGAGATCGGCGACGATTCCATCCTCCATGCCAATGTCAGCATCCGGGAAAAGGCGGTCCTCGGCCGACGGGTGATCATCCACAGCGGCACGGTAATCGGGAGCGACGGTTTCGGATTCGCCACGCACAAAGGCCGGCATTATAAGATTCCGCAGATCGGAACCGTCGTGATCGGGGACGACGTTGAGATCGGCGCCAACGTCGCCGTGGACCGGGCGGCGATGGGCAGTACCGTGATCAAGCGGGGAACCAAGATCGATAATCTGGTCCAGATCGCGCACAATGTGATCGTGGGTGAGGATTGCCTGATCGTGTCGCAGGTGGGCATTTCGGGAAGCGCGGTGATCGGGAACCGTGTCACCCTGGCCGGACAGACCGGGGTCGCCGGGCATCTGAGCATCGGAGACAATGTCGTGGCAGGAGGGAGAACCGGGGTGACAAAAGACATCGCGTCCCATCAAGTTGTGTCGGGTTATCCGGCGTTGCCGCACCGGCAGTGGCTCGAGGCGCAGGCCGTGTTCGCCCATCTTCCGGAACTTCGGAAACGGATCAAAGCGTTGGAGATAAAACTGGAACAGATCGGAAAACAACAGAGCGGCGGACCTAAAAAACGGAGTACGCGATGATCAGCACACGTGAGATTCTGGATATCCTTCCCCACCGGTATCCTTTTCTGCTGGTGGATCGTATTGAAGAGATCGAAATCGGAAAACGGATCGTCGGTATTAAGAATGTCACCATCAGCGAACCCTATTTCCAGGGGCATTTTCCCGGCCGGCCGATCATGCCGGGGGTGCTGATTATCGAGGCGATGGCCCAGGTCGGCGGCGTGCTGGCCTTTAAGTCCAGCCAGGATCCGAAGAAGAAAAGGGTCTATTTTCTGGGCATCGAGAGGGCCAAATTCCGGAAACCGGTTCTGCCGGGCGATCAGCTTCGGTTCGAGCTGACGGTGGCGCAGAGCCGCCCGCCTTATTGGAAACTGAAAGGAACGGCCCATGTCGGGGAAACCCTCGTCTGCGAGGCGGACCTGACGGCCATGCTGGCGGACGATGACGAGGGGGCGCAAGACCGGTGACACGAATTCATCCCACCGCGGTGATTCATCCGAAGGCCGAAATTGCCGACACGGTCGAGATCGGTCCCTACACGGTGATCGGCGAGCATGTCCGCCTGCACCCCGGGACGCAGATTGCGGCCCACGTCGTGATTGACGGTTGGACCGAAATCGGCGAGGGCTGCCGCATTTTCCCGTTTGCGTCCATCGGGTCCATCCCCCAAGATCTCAAATTCAAGGGGGAAAAATCGCAGGTCATTATTGGAAAGAATAATACGATCCGCGAATACGTGACGGTGAACCGCGGGACGGAACCGGGGGGCGGCGTCACGAAGGTCGGCGATCATAATCTCTTGATGGCCTACGTCCATGTGGCCCACGACTGCCGGATCGGAAATCGCGTCATCTTGGCCAACGCGGCGACGCTTGCGGGTCATATCACCGTTCAGGACGACGCGGTCATCGGCGGTCTGACCGGGCTGCACCAGTTCGTCCGGATCGGCCGGCATGCGATCATCGGCGGCTGCTCTGCGGTGGCGCAGGACATTCCGCCGTTTGTCTCGGCCGTCGGGAACCGGGCCACGCTGTACGGTCTGAACACCGTTGGACTGAAACGGCACGGTTTCAGTGATGATCAGATGACTTCGCTCAAGACGGCTTACAAGATCCTGTTCCGGTCCAAACTTTCGATGAAGGACGCCGTGAAAAAGATACGGGACGATCTGTCGCATTCGTCCGAGGCGCAGGAACTGGCCGCCTTCGTCGAAACGTCCGAGCGGGGAGTTTGTCGGTGAAGACGCTCGGCATCATCGCCGGCAGTGGGATTTTTCCCTTGACGGTGGCTCAGGCTGCGCGGCGGGAAGGCTATCGCGTCGTTGCGGTCGCCCATGAGGGTGAAACCCATCCCGATTTGGCCGCTCAGGTTGACGAGTTGACCTGGATCCACGTGGGTGAGTTGAATAAACTCATCGCGGCTTTCAAGGCGGCCGGGGTTTCCGAGGCGGTCATGGCGGGGGGCATCCAGAAGGTGCGGCTGTTTGGAAATGCCAGGCCCGATCTGCGCACCCTGTCGTTGCTGGCCCGAGTCGGAATTAAAAAGGACGACAGCCTGCTCCGCGCCGTGGCGGAGGAGTTGGCCTCGGAGGGAATCCAGATCCGATCGGCGACGGAATTGCTGTCCAGCCTCTTGACGCCCAAGGGACTGTTGACGGACCGATCGCTGACATCACGTGAAGAACAGGACGTGGAGTTCGGCTGGTCGCTTGCCAAGGAGATCGGTCGTCTGGACATCGGCCAATGCGTGGTGGTCAAGGACCGTACCGTTCTGGCGGTTGAAGCGATTGAAGGAACGGATGAGACGATCCGGCGCGGCGGACGCCATGGCCGGGAGGGGACGGTTGTGGTCAAGGTGAGCAAACCGCAGCAGGATGCCCGCTTTGATCTTCCGACCGTCGGGCCGAAGACAATCGAGGTGATGACCGAAGTCGGCGCCACGGTTCTGGCCCTCGAGGCCGGCTGCAGCATTCTGTTGGAGAAAGACCTTCTATTGGAGAAGGCCCGGGCGGCCGGTATTTCGGTCTTGGGTCGCTAAGCCATGGGGATCGACGGGATTACGCGAGAGAATCTCGTGCCGCGGCGCATCGAGCCGTTGCGTTCCGCCCAACCCTGGCAGCCGGACATTTGGCTGGTCCGGGGGGACACGGGCCCGGTTGTCGTAAAGGACTATCGGCCGAGAGGATTTTTGTACCGCTTTTTCGTGGGGCTTCCCTCGACCTGGAACGAGGCCCGGATCTATCGGAAACTGGCCGGCATCGGGGGCATCCCGCGTTGTCATGGAACGCTGGACCGATATGCCATCGTGATCGAATACATTGACGGCCGGAACGCCTCCAAGGTCAAGCCGGGCGAGCTGCCGCATGAATTCTTTCATCGTCTGAAACGGATCGTGGACGCGGTCCATGAGCGGCGGATCGTCCTGTGCGATTTGCGGAACAAAAAGAACGTGATGGTTTCGAGAACCGGGGAGCCGTATCTGATTGATCTCTGCACGGCCTTCGAGCGGGGACGGCGCTGGAACCTGATTCGCAACTGGATTTACGGGATCTTCCATCAGGACGACGATCTGGGGCTGGCTAAGCTCAAGCGCCGGCTGGCGCCGGAACTCTTGACGCCGGAAGAGGCGGACCAACTGGATCGGGGCCTGTTCATGCAGAAAGAGGCTGTGGCGATCCGTAATGTCTGCGTGCGGTGGCTTAAACGATTCGTGAGTCGATAACCGGCCGTGATCAAACGAACCGTGTTCATTGTGACGGGAGAGGCATCGGGCGATCTGCACGGCGCGGAGCTGGCCCGTGCTCTTCTGAAGCAGCAGCCGGACCTGCGTCTCCTCGGCATGGGAGGGGAGAAGATGGTCCAGGCCGGCGTCGAACTGATTTTCGACAACCGGCAACTGGGGGTGATGGGCCTGGTCGAGGTGCTCGGCCGATGGAGGAGCGTGCTCGCGGCTTTCGGGGCGGTCAGGAAGGCTTTGGAACGTCGGGCCGTGGATCTCGTCGTGCTGATTGATTCTCCTGATTTTAATCTGCGGGTCGCGCGGATGGCCAAGCGGCTGCATCTGCCAACGGTCTATTACATCGGGCCTAAGGTCTGGGCCTGGCGGCCCGGCAGGCTCAAGACGGCAAAAAAGTGGGTTGACCGGATGCTGGTGATCTTTCCGTTTGAAGAGCGGTTGTACCGGGATGCCGGTGTGCCGTGCGAGTTTGTGGGGAATCCGCTGATGGACGAGATTTCTGAAATGCCGGATCGCAAGGCGCTGCGACACCGATATGGAATTCCCGGCGATGCGGTGGTGATTGCGCTCTTGCCCGGCAGCCGTCGGATGGAGGTGGACCGTCTTCTGGATCTGATGGCGGAGGCCTTCAAACGCATTCAAACAGATTTGCCGTCCGTGATCGGCCTGCTGCCGGTCGCGCCCTCTCTATCGCTGTCCGAGATCCGGCAACGCGTATCGGGCGAGAAGATCCGATTGGTGGAGGGCGCCGCGCCTCAGGTTCTGGCCTGCGCCGATTTTGCGATCATTGCCTCCGGCACGGCGACGCTTGAGGCGGCCGTGGTCGGAACCCCGATGGTCGTCGTGTATAAAGTGTCCTGGCTGACAGCGCTGGTCGGGCGCCTTCTGATCAAGATTCGAAACGTTGGGCTGGTGAATATCATCGCCGGACGCCGGGTGGCGCCGGAGCTGCTTCAGTCGGACGCGACGCCGGAGAAAATTGCGGAGGCTGTTCTGGATTATTTGAGGCACCCGGTGAAGATGCAGGAGCAAAAGAAGGCGCTGGAAGAAGTCCGACGGGAGCTGGGCCCGCCCGGCGCCGCCCGGCGCGCCGCGGCCGAGATACTTAAAATTTTATCCCAAACCGAAAGAACGGTCGCGGCATGAAGCGCGCTCGACGATTGGTCGGATATCTCAAGCCCCACTGGAGGAGCCTAGCCGGCGCGACGGGTTGCGCCGCGGCCGTTTCGCTCCTGACGGCATCCTACGCCTGGATGATCAAGCCGATCATCGACGAGATCTTTATTAAAAACCGCTGGGAACTGCTGTACTGGCTCATCCCGTCGATCATCGGGGTCGGCATCGCCAAGGGCGGATTTAATTACGCCCGGTCTTATCTGATGCGATACGTCGGAAACCGAGCCATTGCCGCGATCCGAAGCGACCTGTTCCAAAAAATGATCCGGATGCCGATCGGTTTTTTCAGTCATCAGCGGACCGGCGGTTTGATGTCCCTCATCGTCAACGACGCCGCCATGGTCCAGCAGGTGATCGCCACGGTGATCCGCGATCTGTTCCAGCAGTCGCTGACGATGATCGCCCTCGTAGGGGTTGTCTTCTACCTGAACTGGTGGCTTGCACTGATTTCGATCGTGGTCATTCCGCTCTCCTTTTTTCCACTGAGCCGGATCGGCAATCGCATTCGGCGGATCGCCCGCTCCGGCCAGGAGAAAATCGCCGAGTTGACGACGTTGCTGGAGGAAACCCTGAACGGAATTCGTTTGATCAAGGCGTTCGGCTCCGAGCCGTTTGAGATAGACCGGTTCCACGATAAGAATCAGGAATATTTTCAGAAGACGATGAGGACGACGCGGGTCTCAGAACTGGTCCCGGCCATCATGGAAGGGGCCGGCGCAGTTGCCGCAGCCCTGATCATCGGCGTCGGCGCGTACGAGGTCCGAATGGGCCGAATGACGCCTGGCGGGTTCTTTTCTTTCCTCGGCGCGAGCTGGCTGATGTATGCTCCGATCCGTCATCTTGCGGCGACCTCGATGATCATCCAACAGACGATTGCCGCGGTGGACCGGATCTTCTGGATGCTGGATCAACCGAGCGAACGGATTTCTGACAAGGGAAAACGGGCGCTGAAGCCGGTGGAACGGGAGATTGCGTTCGAGCGGGTGTCGTTCTTTTATGAGGGGATGGATGAGGCGGCGCTGCGGGAGATCGATCTCACGGTCAAGGCGGGAGAGGTTGTGGCCCTGGTCGGGAGTTCCGGTTCCGGGAAGACGACCTTGATGAATCTCCTGCTTCGGTTTTATGATCCGACCGAGGGCGTGATCCGCATTGACGGGGTTGACCTCCGCGAGGTCACATTGGGATCGCTCCGGAAGCAGATCGGGCTGGTGGCGCAGGAGACGATTCTTTTCGACGACACCGTTTCAAAAAACATCGCATATGGGCTGGGGACGGTTGACGCGCAGCGGATGATTGAAGCGGCCCAGGCGGCCTATGCGGATGAGTTTATCCAGCGTCTTCCGCAGGGATACAATACGATGATCGGGGAGCGGGGCGTACGGCTTTCGGGCGGGCAGCGCCAGCGGCTGGCGATCGCGCGGGCCATTTTGAGAAATTCGCCCATCCTGATCCTGGATGAGGCGACCTCATCGCTGGACTCGGAGTCCGAGATGTATATCCAAAAGGCGTTGTCGAATCTTCTGAAGAACCGGACGACCTTTGTCATCGCCCACCGGCTTTCGACGGTCCAGAACGCAAGCCGGATCGTCGTCATCGAGCAGGGGCGGATCATCGAGACGGGGCGGCACCCCGATCTTCTGCAAAAGGGCGGTATTTACAAGAAGCTCTATCAACTTCAGTTCCGAGAGCTGTATGTCGAAACTCCTTGACAGGATACTTCTCCGGTTGATTCCGTGGCTGGGGTACGGAGTGATTCGCGGCCTTCGATGGACGATGCGCATCGAGGGGGTGAATTCCAAAGCACCCGATGCGTTTTGGAAGGAAGGCAAAAATCTAATCATGGCCTGCTGGCACGGACGGCAGTTAATGATGCCGTTTGTCTATCAAGGGGGAAAGATTTCGATCTTGATCAGCCGGCACCGCGACGGCGAATGGATCGCGCGGACGGTCGGTCGGTTCGGGTTCCACGCGGCCCGGGGCTCCACGACCCGCGGCGCGGCGGCGGCCTTGAGGCATCTCATCCGGTCGGCCCGCGCCGGAGAGGACCTGGCCGTGACTCCGGACGGGCCTCGCGGGCCGAGACACGTGGTTCAACTTGGCGTGGTGGCGCTGGCAAAGCTGACGGGACTTCCGATCCTGCCGGTGGCGTTTGGCGCCTCTAAAAAAAAAATCTTCAGACCTGGGATGGTTTTTTAATTCCCTATCCGTTCAGCCGCGGCGTCTTTATTTGGGGTGATCCCATCTGGGTGCCGAAGGATGCCGACCGGGCCTTGTTGGAGTGTAAGCGAATCGAGTTGGAACAGCAGCTTCGAACCGTTACGGAGAAAGCGGATCACTATTGGGAGTAGTTCTCTACAACACCATCCTGATATTAAGCCTGCCACTGACCCTCCCCCTTTTTGTCTTCTGGATGATCCTGCGACCTGAATATCGGATCGGGCTGTCCGAGCGATTCGGCCGGATGCCCGGAGATTGGCGAAGGCGGGAAGGGGCCGCGACGAGGCTCTGGATTCATGCCGCCTCGGTCGGGGAATGTCTCGCGGTGATGCCGTTGGTTGAGCGGTGGCTTCGGGACCGGCCGGACTGGGATCTGGTTTTCTCGGTGATGACGCAAACCGGCCGGCGATTGGCGGAGCAGCAACTCGGGAATCGGGCGCGAATTTTTTTCTTTCCGGTGGATCTTCCGGGTATCGCCGCGCGCCTGCTGAGTCGCTTGGCTCCGGATCTGATCCTTTTGGTCGAGACTGAACTGTGGCCGAATTTTCTTCATTCCGCTTCCCGCCGCGGCATCCCGGTTCTGCTGATCAACGGCCGGATTTCACCCCGGTCCTACCGCCGTTACCGCGCGGTTCGGGGGATATTCCGCGAGGCGCTCCAAACGATTGAACTCTTTTGTATGCAGACGGCACAGGACGCACAGCGAATCATCGAGTTGGGCGCGCCTCCCGAGCGGGTCCGGGTTCTCGGCAATCTTAAATTCGACCTTGCCGCTGTTCCGCTATCGGAGCCGGAACGTCAACAGCTTTTAAAACAGCTGGGATGGCACCCGAATGATCGAGTGCTTGTGGCCGGAAGCACCCATGAAAAAGAGGAGGAACTGTTGCTGGCCGTCTATGACCGGGTCAAACAGCAGATTCCGGACCTCCGACTGATTTTGGCTCCTCGCCACCTCGACCGATTGCCGGGCCTGGTCCAATGGCTGACGCGGCTTGGGAAGACCTGCCTTCGGTATTCGGAGCTGGGCGCGGGTCGACCCCAACCGGCCGAAACCGGCGTCGAGATTCTGCTCGTGGATACCCTGGGCAAATTGGGACCGTTATACAGCCTGGGGACGGTCGTATTCGTGGGCGGCAGCCTGGTGCCGGTGGGCGGCCATAATCTTTTGGAGCCGGCCGCGCTCGGACGGCCGGTTCTGTTTGGACCGTTTGTCCAGCACATTATTGAAACGGCCGATCTCCTGTCGGCGTCCGGGGGCGGGTGCATGGTTCACAATGTCGACGAGTTGACGCGGGAGACGCAGACGCTGCTGATGGATCCGGACCGGCGGCGGACAATGGGAGATCAGGCCAAGAAGACGGTCACCTGCCATCAAGGGGCGTCCGAACGGGTGAACGGGATCGTGGAACGGGAACTGAAGAGGCGGTCGTTTGACGGCATCCGACGGCTTGATTTCCGTTCCGCTCCGGAGCGGTGGTTCAAGGACCGATTGCTATTATCGCGAGGCGGTTTTCCGACATCGGGAAGGGCAATCGGGACTACGATGCTGGCCGCGGCGATCCTGCGCGGGTTGTCGGTCTTTTATCAGGCATGGCAGGAGGTCCGGGTCGCGGCCTATTCCCGCGGCCTGCTCCGATCCGTTCGCCTGGACCGTCCGGTGATCAGCGTCGGCAATCTCGTCCTCGGCGGAACCGGGAAGACGCCGACCGTCCTATCGATCTGCCGGCTCCTTCTCAAACGCGGCCGTCGTCCGGCCGTCTTGTCGCGAGGCTACGGCAGGCGGTCGAAGGAGGCGATTCAGGTTGTTTCGAATGAAACGAGGGTCGCGCAAAGACCGGACGCGCTGGGAGACGAACCCTGCCTGATGGCCGACCAGTTGCCCGGGGTGCCGGTCCTCGTCTCGCTGGATCGGGCCGCGGCGGGGCGGTATGCGCTGAAGGTTTTCCAGCCGGATGTTTTCGTGCTGGATGACGGCTATCAACATCTCCGTCTGAGAAGAGATCTGAATCTTCTCGTGCTGGATGCCGTTCAACCGTTCGGAAACGGTTTTGTCTTTCCCCGGGGAACGCTTCGGGAGGCCGTCCGGCAGGTGAGTCGGGCGGATGCGATCCTTCTGACTCATGCGGACGATCCGGCCGGGACAGAGGAGCTTCAGAAATTCGTGCGAACATACCGTCCCGCATTGCCCATTTTCACCAGCCGGCACCGGATCGCCGACCTGGTCCATCTCGGCACCGGCCGGATCGCCTCTCTTGAGAAGCTCCGGCGAACGCGGCTGATGGCCGTGACGGGAATCGGACAGCCGGAGCGGTTTTTCCATGCGCTTCAAGAGAACGAATCGGAGATCGCGGCGGGATGTATTTATCCCGATCATTATCGTTACTCCGAAAAGGACCTGGAGTTCCTTGAGGCGGAAGCCGTGCGACGGGACGTCCGTATGATCGTGACGACCGAAAAAGATGCGGTTCGAATCCAGGCGCTGGGTCGGCCCCTGGAACCCTGGTGGACGGCCCGCCTGGATCTGGTGATCGACGACGCCGAGGCGTTTGAATCCCTGCTTTGCGGGGCGCTGAAATGAGCGGCGGGGCGCGGCAAAATCATCCGGTGCGCCACCGGCTGGAAACTCTTCTCGTGATAATCCTATATGGGATCTACCGTCTTCTGCCTCGATCCTGGGGGCCGGCCCTGGGGTCGCTTTTGGGCGAGGCGGCCTATGGCCTCATTCCTCGGCGACGCCGAATCACGCTGACCAACCTTCGTCTCGCGTTCAAAGTACCCGATTTCAACCCCATCCGGGTCGCCCACGAGGCCTATCGGTCCCTGGGGAAAAGTCTGATGGAGTTTCTGGCCGCGATGGATCAGGACCGGGAGGCGATGCTTCGGACGGTGGATGTGGAAGGGCTGTCCAACCTGGAGGATGCGGTCCGGCAGGGGAAGGGAATCATCATCCTGGGATTCCACTACGGGAACTGGGAGCTGATGAACCTGGTCCATTCCGCCTTGGGTTATCCGACCCATGTCGTGGGCCGCGCGCTGGATAATCCCTGGTTGAATCGGCTGATCAACCGGCAGCGGGAACGATTCGGGTCGGTCGTCTTCAACAGTAAAGACCCATCGTCGCTGCGGCAGATCCTGTCGGCGCTTCATCGGAAACAATCGGTCGGTTTCCTGATTGATCAGACCGTCGTCGGAACCCGCGGCGTCTATGTTGATTTTTTCGGCCGACTTGCCTATACTCACAAGGTCGCCGCCCTGGTGGCGCTCAAGACCGGCGCGCCGGTGATACCGATGTTCATGCATCGCGAGGCGGGGGGCCGCCACCGCCTCGTTTATGGCA
>CAKKOZ010000088.1:15930-21747 GCA_919901335.1 Nitrospiria bacterium
CGGGATCAGGGTCATCGTTGTGACCAACCAGTCCGGGGTGGCCCGGGGTTATTATTCCGAGGAACATGTCCGTCGCGTCAACGACCGACTGATCGCCCTTCTCAAGGCGGAGGGCGCTGCGCTGGACGGGATTTATTATTGTCCGCATCATCCCACTGAGGGAATGGGCGCGTACACGCAATCCTGCGGTTGTCGAAAGCCTGAGCCGGGGATGTTGTATCGGGCCGCGGCCGATCAGCGGATTGAGTTGGGCCGCTCGTTCGTCGTGGGGGACAAGCTGACCGATATGGAAATGGCCCACCGCATCGGCGCGAAAGGCGTTTTGGTGCTGACGGGGTACGGGTCGGAGGAGATCGAACGGAAGGGCGAGGCCGGACCGCAGCCCGACCGGATCGTTCCCGATCTGGAGAAGGCGGCCGAATGGATCTTGACGCAGGTTGAAAATGAGGAACGCGACGATTGACATGCAGGATCGGCCTTGGGCGCGGTCTGAAGAAACCGGGATGACGTACGGTTGGACGACCCGCTGGAGCTGGCGGCTCTTCGCCGTGGGCCTGCCGCTGTCGATCGTGGCCGCCCATATCGCCCTGGGTTTTTTAATTTTGGCCGCCGTTTTGAGATTCCGGTCCGGCGAGCTCCGGTGGCGAAAAACGCCGTTGGAAAAAGCGTTGGCGTTTTATCTGATCGTCTGCGCCGCGACCGCGGCGGTCGGCTTGGTTCCGACAAAGGCCTTTATCCAGTTGGCGTCATTCTGGCATGTCTCGATTTATTGGTTGATGGTGAATACGGTTTCGGATCGGAAAGAACTGAAAACAATCGTCTCGATCATGCTCATCGCCGCGGCCCTGAATGCGGCCTACGGGGTCGTCCAGAACAGCCTGGACGAGTCGGTCCGGGCGGTGGGAAGCTTCAGCCACCCGATGACCTTTGCCGGTCAGATCCAGATGGTCCTGCTGCTGGCGATTGCGGTCTGGTTGCAACTGCCTTGGGGACGGGAACGGTGGGCGATGGGGGTTCTCCTGCTTGTCCTTTCGGGCGGTCTGGTGACATCGTACACCCGCAGCGCCTGGATTGGGTTCTTAACGGGCGGGAGCGGGATCGGATGGATGCGCGGGATCCGGACGGGATTGGCCCTCTTGGCCGTCATCGTCCTGTTCATGGTGATTGCCGTGATACTGAAGCCTTCGCTCGGCCAGCGCATCCAGAGCATTCCGGATATCCGTTTGACGGGAAGCAATGAGGAACGGATTCGGATCTGGGGCGCCACCCTTGAGATGATCAGGGATCATCCGATCTTCGGGGTCGGCGGCGGAGGGTACCGCACGGCGCTTGAGGCCTATCGAGAGCGTTGGAACTTGCACAGCCGTTCGCATGCGCACAACAACTTTCTTCAGCAGGCGGCCACGCACGGTCTGTTCGGGCTGGCGGCTTTTGTCGCGATCTGGGTCGTGATTCTAAAGGCGGCTTGGCAGACGGCCCGGGGTGGGTTGCCGGCGCCGTATCAGGGATGGCTGGTCGGGGGCGCGATGGCCGTCGTGGCTTTTCTAGTCGCGGGACTTTTTGAAGCTAATTTCGGGGACAGCGAAGTGGCGATGATGATGTGGTTTATGGTGGGTCTGGTGATGTGGGTGCGGATGCGTGTCATGCCCCCGTCGACCGGACGGGTAAAATTTGAAATTTGAGATTTGAAATTTGAGATTGAAAATGGATACGCAGCGGTTAAGAAAAATCACGCAACAATTCAACGGCAAGACGGTCATGGTCCTGGGCGATTTTGTGGCGGATGAATATATCCTGGGAAAAACCTCCCGGATTTCACGGGAGGCCCCGGTTTTAATTTTGCAATATGCCTCCCGGCAGATCGTTCTGGGCGGGGCCGGAAACGCGACGGCCAATCTGGCCGCCCTGGGCGCGACGGTGATCCCGGCCGGGGTGATCGGCGATGACGAGACCGGCCGGGAGGTTACGCGTCACTTGAAACAGCTCGGGGTGGATACCTCGCTGCTCCTTGTTCAGCGCGGCCGGGTCACGACCACGAAGACACGGATCATGGCCGGCGGTCGGCATCAGCATACGTCGCAGCAGCAGGTGGTCCGGATCGACCGGGGCGAGTTCGATTCGTCATGGGCGGAGAGCGAAGAGAAATTTCTAAGCGCCCTGGACGAGAAACTTAATCACGTGGACGCCTTGGTCGTCTCGGATTACCAGTACGGCGTTCTGTCGCCCCGAATGATCGGGAAGGTGAATCAGATCGCGAAGCGGGGCCAACGCATCATCACGGTTGACTCGCGGTACCGGATGCTGTCCTTTCACGGGGTGACCGCCGTCACTCCAAACGAACCGGAGGTGGAGGAGTCGCTGGGCATTCGCCTGGACGACAGCGAGGAGGCGGTGCGTGCGGCCGGTGAAAAGATACTGGAACGGGTTGAAAGCAAGGCCGTCCTTATTACGCGGGGCAGTAAAGGAATGGCGCTGATCGAGTCCGGCGGAAAGGCCGAGTTCCTGCCGGTTTTCGGAACGGATGAGATTGCGGATGTGACGGGTGCGGGCGATACCGTGATCGCGATCTTCACCCTGGCGCTTGCCGGCGGCGCAACGCTTCCGGAGGCGGCCCAGCTGGCCAATATCGGCGGAGGGATCGTCGTGATGAAGCGGGGTACGGCCACCGTCAGCTGCAAGGAGCTGGAGTCGGCCCTGCGGAAACCGTCCTAGGCGATGAATTCCTTCCGAAGCAAATTGAAGCCCCTTAAGGGGCTCAAGGCGGTTGTGGACCGACTGAGGCGGCGGGGGAATAAAATCGTGCTGGCCAACGGTTGTTTTGATCTTTTACATGTCGGCCACGTCCGTTATTTGGCCGAGGCCAAGTCGTTGGGGGATCTGCTGATCGTAGCCGTCAACGGAGACCGGTCGGTCCGACGGCTCAAAGGCGAGGGAAGACCGCTCATGCCGGAATCGGCGCGGGCGGAACTGATCGCCGGTCTGGAATGCACGGACCATGTGATTATTTTCAGGGAGTCAAACGTCGAGCGGCTGCTTCGGGCGATCCGCCCGGATGTCCATGTAAAGGGCGGCGATTATACGTCCGACACGGTGCCGGAGCGGGCCGTCGTGAAGTCCTACGGCGGGCGTGTGGCGATTGCAGGCGGACCCAAGGTGCGGTCGACGCGGGACTTGATTAAAAAGGTCAAGAGGGTGGGAGGTGCGCATGGCGATTGACAAGGAGCTCTTTGAGATTCTGGCCTGTCCGAAATGCAAAGGCGATATCCGGCCCAACGACACAGGCGACGGATTGATCTGCGACGCCTGCCGTCTGATGTATCCGATTAAAGAAGAAATACCGGTCATGTTGATCGATGAAGCCGTCAAAATTTAGATTCATGGGAGGGTCGTGAACTTTTTCGAAATCGCGCGGCGGCACCGGATCGTCCTGAGCGGCTTGATCGGGGTGCTACTGATTTATCTTTCCAGGCCGACGGCGGTTTCCCTCTTGGCCGGCCTTCCGCTCGTGCTGCTGGGCGAAGCGACCCGGACCTGGTCTTCGGGTTACATCCGAAAGAACAAGGAGCTCGCCACGGACGGTCCCTATGCCCACACGAGAAATCCCCTTTACCTGGGAAGTTTCGGCATCGGGCTGGGATTCGCGGTGATGGGAAACCATGTTGGCGTCCTGTCCATTTTCCTGGCTGCTTTCGGTCTGGTCTACTGGGGCGTGATCCGTTCCGAGGAAGGGTATCTCGCTCAGGCTTTTGGATCCCGGTTTGAACACTACGTCAGAACGGTCCCGCGTTTCCTTCCGCGATGGGCCCGATCGCCGTACGGCGCCGGCGGGTTTGATTGGGCGCTGGTCTGGAAACACCGAGAATATCAGGCGTGGGCCGGCATCGCCGGAGGCGTGGCGGTCCTGCTCTTAAAAACAGGGGCAACCCCGTGACCGTAAGCGAGCGGCCGGCTATACCGGCGCGAGCGCGGGGGCGCGGGGGGCATGTGAGGACGTTGTCCTTTTTTTGCCGCAGCGGCCCCCCGATATAATATGACAAAACTGACCGCGATCATTCCCGTTTTCAATGAGGAGCAGAACCTGGAGGACTGCCTTCGGGGATTGACCTGGGCCGACGAGATCCTCGTGGTGGACTCCGGAAGCACTGACGGCACGCTTTCGATCGCCCATCGTCACACCGACCGGATCCTGCAACACGAGTACGTCAACTCCGCCGCGCAGAAAAACTGGACGATTCCGCAGGCCCGGCATGACTGGGTTCTGATCGTGGATGCCGACGAGCGTGTGACGCCCGAACTTCAAGAAGAGATCCGGGCGGTCCTTCGAGAGATACCGCCGTGCGATGGTTACAGTATCCGACGGAAGAATTACGCCTGGGGCAAGCCGATACGGTATTGCGGCTGGCAGAATGATCGGGTCTTGCGGTTGTTCAACCGGCACAAGGGCCGGTACCAGGACAAAGAGGTCCACGCCGATGTCGTGGTCCAGGGGACGGTCGGCGATCTCAGCTCGCCGCTGCTCCATTACACGTACCGTGATCTCAATCATTATTTTGAGAAATTCCAGCGCTATACCCGCTGGGGGGCGTTGGATTTGGAGAAGCGGGGCAAGCAGGCCCGCTGGTACCACCTCCTGCTTCATCCGACCTTCCGATTCCTGCGGATGTATGTTTTCCAGCGCGGTTTCATGGACGGCCTGCATGGTCTCGTGCTCTGTATGCTGAGCGCCTTCAGCGTTTTCACTAAATATGCCAAGTTATGGGATTTGAACCGAAAAAAATCCTCGTGATCCAGACCGCCTTTCTCGGGGATGTGGTGCTGACCACGCCGCTCCTTCAGGCCCTCCGAGATCGGTTCCCCAGGGCCTATCTCGCCGCCCTTGTGATTCCCGGCACGCGGGAGATTCTGGCCGGCCACCCATCGCTGGACGACGTCTTAGTCTATGATAAAAAAAGTCGGGGCCGGGAACGGCGCGGACTGATCTCGACCGCCCGGTTACTGAGAGAAAAACGGTTTGATGCCTGTCTTCTCCCGCACCGGTCATTCCGATCGGCGCTGCTGGCCTTCCTGGCCGGCATCCCGGTCCGGATCGGATTTGTCCAATCCCTGGGGAGTTTTCTTTATACGCGACGCGTGCGGCGGGATTCCTCGCGCCATGAAGTCCATCGGAACCTTCAGCTCTTAAGTCCTCTCGCGCCGGATCGATCCTTCGATGCAGACACCCCGATCCCGGCTGCGGATATGCCGGGACAGGCCGGGAAACTTTGGGTTTCGTCCGATGCGGAGGATCGGGACTGGGCAGATCACCGGCTGGCCGAACACGGCATCCTTGGAAACGATCGTGTGATCGCGATCGCCCCCGGATCGGTCTGGGCGACCAAGCGCTGGATTCCGGAAGGTTTTGCCGCCGTGATTGACGGCCTGATCGAAAAGCACAATCGGAAAGTGGTTCTGCTGGGCTCTCAAGACGATCGTCCGGTGATCGACGAGATTTTAACCCGTTGCCGGGAAAAGCCGGTGAATCTTGTCGGAAAAACGACGCTGCGCCAGCTCGCCGCGGTATTGAAACGCTGCGAGCTTTTGATTGCGAACGACAACGGGGCGATGCATGTCGGCGTGGCTCAGGCCCTTCCGATCGTCGCGGTCTTCGGTTCCACGACGCAAAATCTCGGTTACGGGCCGTTTACCGAGAGAGCGATCGTTGTTGAAAAGGATTTAAGCTGCCGTCCCTGTGGAAAGCATGGGCATGCAAAATGCCCTCTGGGACATTTTGATTGCATGAAGCAGATCACGCCTGGAGACGTGATGGCGGCGGTGGAA
>CAKKOZ010000088.1:21847-34190 GCA_919901335.1 Nitrospiria bacterium
AGTCTGCCGGTGCTTGGGACGTTGCGCGCTTGTTTTCCCAATGCGCATCTATCCTGGGCCGTGGAGGAAAAAGCGGCTCCCGTACTGGAAGGGAATCGGGATCTCGATGAGCTGATCCTCCTCGATCGAAAAAAAATGTCGGAGGGCTTCGGCTTCTTCTATTTCAAGCGGCGGCTTCAGGAGATCAGAAGGAAATCATTTGATGTGGTGCTCGATCTTCACAATCTCCTAAAAACCGGGATCATCGCTTACGCCAGCGGCGCGCCCATACGCGTCGGCTTCCGAAAGTTAAGGGAAGGAAATTTTATTTTTATGAATCGCCGGGTCAAGCCGGCTGCACGGCATCGGCATGCCGTCGAAAAATATCTAAGCCTACTCGAGCCGCTCGGCATTCAAGAGCCTCAGTGGGTAGTTCGCTTCCCGCTGGTCTGGAATTCGCAGGACGAAGATTGGATTGAACGGTTTTGGACGCAGCAGGGATTCGGCCGGGGCGGCTTGAAACAGGAAACGGTCGTGGCCGTCAATCCCGGCGCCCATTGGCCCAGCAAGCGATGGATGCCGGAGCGCTATGCGCAGGTTGCCGATCGGTTGGTGAAAGAGCATGGAATTCGGATCCTAATTTTATGGGGGCCCGGAGAGCGCCCGTTGGCGGAAAGCATCGCCCAAGCCATGAGCGAGAAGTCCGTGATTGCTCCGGAGACGACTCTTAAGCAACTGATGGCACTGATCAAGCGTTGCCGGCTGCTGATCACCGGCGACACCGGGCCGCTCCATATGGCCGCGGCCCTCGAGATTCCAACGGTGTCGCTCTTTGGGCCGTCGGATCCGGTACGGAACGGCCCCTCCGGCCCGGGCCACGAGATCGTCTGTTCGCCCATCCCTCCGGCAACGCACTGGCAGAAAAAAGAGATCGGGGATCATTGGATGATGGCGATCCCGGTCGAGGGCGTGGTCGAGGCGGCAAGGAAACAATTGGGACGGATGATGTGACGTTGCGCATTCTTCACCTGGATACCGAACGGACCTGGCGGGGCGGCGAGGGCCAACTGCTTCACCTGGCCGAAGGACTGGCGCAGCGAGGCCATCTTTGCATCGTGTCCGGGCAGCCGGCCAGCCCTCTGCTGGAACGGGCGGCCGGGAAGGGTTTGAAGACCGAGGCCGTGGCGATGCCGTCCGAATGGAGCCTGTCGGCCGTGCGAACCCTCGTGCGCGTCTTGAAACGGGAGCGGATTCAGGTGATTCATATGCACACTTCCCATGCCTGCACGCTGGGGGGATGGGCCGCGCGCCTGGCCGGGGTTCCGGTCCGGATCATCTCGCGGCGTGTTGACTTTTCGGTGAAGTCCAATCCCTTTCGCAAATTGAAATACCAGTGGGGTGTGGACCGCATTGTGGCGATCTCGGAGGGGGTGCGAAACGTCCTGATCAAGGACGGCCTGGATCCGAATCGCATCGAGGTGATCCGAAGTGGAATCGACCCGCGTCCGTTTGATCCGAGCTATCCCGCGGGCGAGGCCCGGCGGGAGTTCGGCATTCCGGAGCAGTCGCACGTCATCGGATGCGTGGCCCATTTCGCGGATCACAAGGGCCACCGCGATCTCATTGAGTCGGCGCCGCGGGTGGCTGCGGCTGTTCCCGACGTCCGCTTTCTTTTGGTGGGCGAGGGCGAATTAAAACATCAAATTGAACATCAGATAATCCGTCTAAAGCTTGAAAAGTATTTCATATTAACTGGATTTAGAAACGATATTCCGAGGCTGTTAGCCGCGATGGATATCGTCGTCCTGTCCTCGCATCTCGAGGGCCTCGGCACCTCGCTGCTGGATGCGATGGCGATGGCCCGGCCGGTCGTCGCGACGCGCGTGGGCGGGATACCGGAGATGGTCGAGGACGGCGTCAACGGACGGCTTGTCCCGCCGCGAGATCCGGACGCGCTGGCCGGGGCATTGATCGAACTTCTGAATCAGCCGGACGAGCGGAAACGGATGGGGGAAGCCGGACGGGCCCGGATGCTGGGAAAATTCTCGGCCGATGCCATGGTCTCGGCAACGGAGTCGCTCTATCTTAAAATCCTGCTGGAAAAACGGGGGACGCAAGAACGGGCAAGAAGGGGGATGCCCGGCGGCTGAATGAAGATCGCGATGCTCACAAAGCATTTCAATTTCCGGAACGGCTCCAGCCGTGTGATCCATGAAATCTCAACGCGCCTGGCGGCCCACGGCCACGAGGTGCATATCTTCTGCAATAAACGGCCGGCCTCCTACGCCGCCGGACCGTTCCTTGAGATGGGGGTGACGGATCGGTTCGTCTTTTTGCCCTTTGACGACCGGATCGAAGAGCTGCATGCCGGGGCGGACGGCTTGATCTTCCCTGACGGCTTGGTCCTGAAGCATTCCGAGGATATCGAGGGGATCGCGTCCGCCCTCGAAGATCCGGCGATGCGGGAGCGGATGGGGCGCGCGGCGCGGGTTACATCGGAACGGTATACCTGGGATGCGGCCGCAGAGAAGACGATGCAGGCGTACGAAGAAATAATCCGGGAGCGTGATGGGTCCTGTTCGAATCGAGGCGTATGATGTCGAAGCTTAAGATCGTCCATCTCCTCGCCGGCCACAAATGGACCGGCCCGGCCGAAGGCGTCGTGACGCTCTGTCGCGATCTGAAAAACCGAGGGCATGACATCCGTCTTTTCTGCACGCCCAACCCCCGAAGGCTGCTGGCCGATCAGGCCGCACAACGCGGGGTGAGGCCGGAGGCCGACTTGTGGCTGGACCCGAAACATCCGATTCGGACCGTACTGGATATCCGGCAGCTCAAAAACATCTTAAGACAGGAGCGGCCGGATATACTGCATCTGCATCTTTCGACCGATCATTGGGTCGGGGCCCTCGCGGCCCGCTGGGCGGGAGGACCAACGCGGGTTCTCCGGACCATGCATCATCCCCGTTCCATTGAGCGTCGTCCTTTTCGATCCCGGCTGTATGAATCTCTGACCGATGGATTCATAACGCTCTGCGAGCGGGATCGCGAGCAGCTTCAACGGACGTATCGGATGAGTCTGAAACCGGTTGCGGTCATTCATGGCGCCGTGGACACGGCTCGGTTTCATTCCGACGTGGAGTCCCGGCTGGCCCGCGCCGAATTCGGAATTAAGACGACGACCCCCGTGATCGGGATGGTGGCCCGCTTCCAGCCGCACCGGCGGCATGACGTTCTGTTGAAGGCCTTTGCCCGGATATTAAAGCAGCTTCCGACGGCTCGACTGCTTTTAGTCGGAAGAGGGGAGCATCAGCCGGTTCTTGAGCGGCTCGTCGGCGAACTGGGGCTTGAGCCGCGGGTGATCTTCACCGGTTACCGCGACCGCGATCTGCCGCAGATGTACGCCGCGATGGATGTCGCCGTTTTTCCGGCGTCCGGAACCGACGGCTCCTGCCGCGCGGCGCTGGAAGCGATGGCGGTTGGGCGTCCCGTCGTCGGTTTTCCGGTCGGCGCGCTGCCGGAGACGATTGTCGAAGGAATCACCGGCCATATTGTAAAGGAAGAAAGCATCGAAGCGCTTGCGGACTGTTTGAGCGTGCTGCTGTCCGACCAACCGCGGCTCCGGGCCATGGGCGAGGCGGCACGCAAGCGGATCGAAACTGAATTTACCGAGGCGGCGCGGCTTCAAAAGACCGAAGCATTTTACGAAAGGTGCCTGTCACCTTTTGGGTTGTAACTTATTGAGATTGATAGTGGTGGGTTTCACGATGGCCTTAGTGGGTGACCAAGATATTTCGAAATACGAAAAACGGCGGTACGGCACGCCGGATCAGAAGCTTGTGGACCGCCTCGAACAGGCGAGGGTGGACGACATCATCCGGTCGTTGGAACTGGCCGAAGTCCGCGTGTTGGACGTCCCCTGCGGCTACGGCCGGTTCTCGACCGTCTTCGCGAGTCACGGCACGAAAATAATCTGTGCCGATGTCTCGGCCGCAATGGTCGGCCGGGCCCGAGAGCGGATGGCGGAAGAAGGTCACCGGGGAATGTACGTTGTTATGGATATCCGCCACCTGCCTTTCAAGGCGAACGCGGTGGAGGCCACCTTCACGATGCGGTTATTCCATCACGGCTTCGCGCGGGATGAGATGGCCGTTATTTTGAAGGAGCTCGCGCGCGTGACGCGCCGATGGGTGATCTTATCCTATTACCGATATAACGCCCTCCATGCCTTCTTCCGATGGTTAAAGGGCTTTTCAAGCCGGATCAAGATGATGACGGACGAGGAGTTCCTTGCGGAGGTGAAGGCGGCTCCGCTGGCGGTGCGATCCCGGAGGCCGGTCTTCCCGTTCCTCCATGCCCAGACGTTGGTGGTGATGGAAAAGATCATCCTTTGATCTTCTTCCACAGATCCATCCGTCTCCGTCGAATCCAGACCAATGAACGAAGAAGCGGCCGCCACGTCTTCCAATCCGGTCGGCCCGCGCAGTAGGCCGTAAAAAAATCCGGCCAGAGGTCGAGAAGTTTCATCCGGGCCAGGTCTATGAGACGGAGCGGAAGCGGGACGCGGCCGAGATGGACGGCGCGGCTGAGGTCGATTAAAAAGATCCGGCCGCCTGCAACCGATTTCGGCGCCACAAGAAAATTTCCGATCGTGAGGTCGCGGTGAAGGATGCCGGCGTCATGCATTCCCCGGACCAACCGAGCCAGCTCAGTCAACAGCGCCATCCTTTCAGTTCCAAGTATCATGGGTGATTTCAGAATCTGCCGGAGCGTGATGGCGTCCGGGATTTCTTCTGTGATAAAGCAACTGTCTGTCATGGCTCCGCCGTCTTTGCGGTCCCAGGCGATCAGCGGACGGGGCGTGGCTACACCCGCCTCCCGGAGGGTCATGGCGATTCGGAATGAACGGATCGCCTTGGATCCGGTCAGAGGACGAGCGAGCTTGTGAATCGTCGAGCGCCACCCGAATTGTTTTACAACCACCCGATCTTCCATCGGCAGTTTCACGGAGAACACACGATTCGGCCGCTCAAGAAAGACCCTCATCGGCCGGCCGGCCAGCCATTCTTTGAATGCTCCGGTAAAAAAACTTAGATGCGGTTCGATCTCGGCCGCGCAGATTCCCTGGATCCGGTTGCGGTTAAACGTTTTATACTTTTCGCGCATGGCCTTCTATCCGCCCCCGCGAGTTTTTTGCGCTGACGGGTAAACCAGATTCAGCGGTTTTGGCGCGATCGAAAGCCGCGCCGGGCCGATCCCGATCGCTTCGCCGTCGGTTTGAAGCGGAGCGGGGCTTTCGACCTCGACCGTCGTCCCGCCGTGAAACTCCACGTCCGCCATTCGTGTGTGCAGCCCGGCGATCACGCCGAGCGTGTACTTCAAGTAGGTGAACGGGCCCCGGCCCTTGAGAAGGCAGAGGATCAACTCCGGCCGGTCCAGCCGGACTTGGGGGACGATCGCGAAGGGGCCTCCGTAACAACGGGCTTTGGCGATAATGCCCGACGTGCCTTGGAACTCTTTTCCATCCACGCGGAATGTGATCATGGGATAGCCATAGCGGAACAGCTCGACGATCCCGGCTACAGCGTAGGCCAGAATTCCCAGCCGTTTTTGACTCGGGCCGACGCGACGAATCACCTCCGCGTCGAATCCGGCCCCGACCATCAAAATAAAGAGGCGTTGGTGGATCTGCCCCAAATAAACCGGCCGGACCACGCCGTTGCGGATCGCCGAGGCTGCTCGGAGCGGATGGGTCGGAAGCCCCAGTTCACGAACGAGGCTGTTTCCGGTTCCCATCGGGAGGATGCCGAGCGGGACGGAGGAATCCCGCATCCCGTTGATCACGTCGTGATACGTGCCGTCGCCGCCGGCGGCCAGAATCAAGTCATGCGAGCCGGTAGCCAGCTCTTTCGCCAGCCGTTCAGCGTCGCCGGCCCGAACCGTCACGTGAACGGTCAGATCGGGATAGAGCATTTTGAGATGCTCGATCAGCCGTCGGGCCTTCCGTCTCCGCCAGACTGGACCGGCGACGGGGTTCAGGATCAGAGCGGGTCTTTGGGTATTCATATTCGAGGCATCCTACCACAACGGAATGGGTTTGAGAAGCGGGGAAACGCAAGGCAGTATGCGCCGCTTCCTTGATATTCAAGATTAAATTTTGTTACACTGAGCGACGATGAATCGTCCATTGCGAATCCTCCAGATCAATTCCGGCGGGGGCTGGAGCGGCGGGCAGTATCAGGTGCTGCTTTTGAGCAAGGGCCTTGCCGAACGCGGCCATCATGTCGTCGTCGTAACACCGCCTCGCAGCGCACTGGCCGAGAAGGCCTCCAAAGCGGGTCTCATTGTGGAACCGGTCCCGATGCGGGGGCAATGGGATTTATCGGCGGTGCTTCGTTTGCGGGAAGTCATGAAACGGCACCGCATTCAAATTTTAAACACGCATAAACCCAAGCCGCACACGCTGGCGTTGATGGCTGCGATGACGTCGCAGGCTCCGGTGGTAGTAGCGACGCGGCGGGTCTCCTTCCCGCTCCGGAGGCACCCTTTCCGGTGGGTCAAATGGGTCGCGGGCGTGGACAAGATCATCGCCGTGGCCAAGAGTGTCGAAGAGAGCCTGATCCATTCCAACGTGCCGGCCGGAAAAATCGTCACGATCTACGGCGCAATCGATCTCAAGCGGTTTCGTCCGGCTTCTCCCGATCCGGCGCTTCGGAAGGAACTCGGGATCGACGAGTCGGCCTGGGTCGTGGGCAAGGTGGCTGCCCACCGTCCCTGGAAGGGATACAGCGTTTTCTTAGAGGCGGCCTCGACGATACTGAAGGAGGAGCCCCGCGTCCGGTTCCTGGCCATCGGTGGTAAAAGCGACTATTACGATGAGACGCTGCGTCTGGCCCGGCGGTTTTCAATCGAAAAGCAGGTGATCTTCACCGGCTTCCGCGATGATGTGGAGCGGTTCTATCCGTTGATGAATGTTTCGGTGAACTGCTCAACGGCGGGAGAGGGCCTGCCCGGTGTTTTGAGGGAATCCCTGGCGATGGAGGTTCCGGTGGTGGCGACGGATGTGGGCGGCAACCGGGAGGTGGTGATGGACGGCCAAACCGGTCGGCTGGTTCCGCCCAACGACCCGGCCACGCTGGCCCGGGCGATTTTAAGTCTTCTGCGTGATCGGGGGACGGCCCGGCGACTCGGCCGGCAGGGGCGGAGTTTGGTGGAGGAACGTTTTTCAATCGAGGCGATGGTGACCCGGACCGAGGCGCTCTATCAAAGTCTCCTGGGGGATCAATGAATTCATCCGGTATTTATGCCGTCATTTTGGCCGGGGGGAGCGGAAGCCGGTTCTGGCCGTTGAGCCGCGAGCTCTATCCCAAACAGCTCTTGAAGCTGATCGGCGATGAGACGATGCTCCAGCGAACCCTTCGGTGCGCCAAGATCGCGGCCCGGCAAGAAAACATCTACGTGGTGACTCATCGCCAGCAGGTTGATGCCGTTCGAATGCAGTCAAATGCCATCTTTGCTTTACCGCCGGACCATTTCATCGCGGAGCCGCAGGCTAAGAACACCGCAGCAGCGATCGGCCTTGCGGCTGCCATCCTGGAGCGGAAGAACCCGGAAGCCGTGATGGTCGTGATGCCGGCCGATCACGTGATTCTCAAGACCGCTCCTTTTGCCGCGGCGGTGCGGGCGGCGAGCCGTCTGGCCGCGGAAGGCTGGCTTGTAACCTTCGGGATCAAGCCATTGAAGCCCGAGACGGGCTATGGCTATATCCGGCGGGGAGGCTTGCTGAAGAAGGGTCTGCCCGGATACCGTGTGGACCGGTTTACTGAAAAGCCGAATCTCACGACGGCGAAGCGGTACCTGTCCGGCGGCCGGTACTACTGGAACAGCGGGATCTTCGTCTGGAAGGCCTCGGCGATCCTGGCCGCGATCAAGGAACTTCAACCCAGGTTGTACAAAGGGTTGATCGCCATACAGAATGCGATGGGAACCCCCGAAGAAGAAAAGACGATCGAAGAAGCGTACGAGCGGCTGGATTCCGTCTCGATTGATTACGGCGTACTGGAACGGCTGCACAAAAACCTTGCGGTCCTTCCGGTGGAGATGGGCTGGAGCGATGTGGGAAGCTGGACCGCGATCGAGCAGATCAGCCGGACGGATTCGATGGGCAACGTCACGGTCGGAAACGTAGTCGATATCGGCAGCCGTAATTCGACGCTGTACGCGGACAAGCGTCTCGTGGCGACGATCGGTCTTGAGGACATGGTCGTGGTGGACACGGAGGACGCGACACTGGTCTGCCATAAAAACCGGGTGCAGGACGTCCGAAAAGTGGTCGAGATCCTCCGGAAACGAAAGGCCGAGGAACACATCGTCCATCGGACCGTGTGGCGGCCCTGGGGAAGTTTTACCGTTCTTGAGAATGGCGACCGTTACAAGATCAAGCGGATCCTCGTCAATCCGAAGGCCCGATTATCCCTCCAACTGCATCATCGCCGCAGCGAGCACTGGGTCGTCGTGGCCGGGACGGCCCGCGTGACCTGCGGCGAGCGGGTCTACGACATCGGGGTCAATGAGAGCACTTATATTCCCATGAAGACGAAACATCGCCTTGAGAATCCCGGCACGACGCCGCTTCAGATCATCGAGGTCCAAAGCGGCGATTATCTGGGGGAGGACGATATGGTGCGGTTTCAGGACGATTACGGGCGGAAGGCCTGAGTCAAGAGATGAGTATCTTCAGAGAATACGACATCCGGGGCATCGTCGGCCGGGACCTGACGCCGGACCTGGCCGAGCTGATCGGGAAGGCGTTCGGAACCACCCTCCGGCGGAAAAACCTTCGCCGGATCGCCGTGGGGCGGGACGGACGCGAGAGCTCGCCCGTTCTGTATGACCGGCTGGTGCAGGGCATTACCTCGACCGGCATCGGCGTGACGGATGTCGGCGTCTGCCCAACGCCGCTGCTCTATTTCGCCCTGTTTCATCCGCTCGGGGCGGACCCGATTGACGGCGGCGCGATGATTACCGCGAGCCACAACCCCGCCGAGTACAACGGGTTCAAGTTGTGCATCGGGAAAGGATCCCTTTACGGAGAGGATCTTCAGAAAATCCGGCGGCTGATCGAGGCGCAGGATTATGAAACCGGCACGGCCCAACCGATTTTCACCGAGGGGATTATTCCTCAATACCTTGACTATCTTAAACGGCATTTCAAGTCAGTGGATGCACAGGGCATCAAAGTGGTCGTGGACAGCGGCAACGCGATGGGCGCGCTGGCCGGCCCGCAGGCTCTGAAGGCCATGGGATGCGAGGTGATTGAACTCTACAGCGAGTTGGACAGCCGTTTCCCGAACCATCATCCGGATCCCACCGTTCCGGAGAATCTCGAAGATTTGATTGCGACTGTCCGGTCTCATCGGGCCGATCTGGGCATCGCCTATGACGGGGATGCGGATCGAATCGGCGTGGTGGATGAGCGGGGAGAAATCCTGTGGGGCGACCAATTGCTGATCCTCTTCGCACGCGATATTCTCCGTCATCAGCCGGGGGCGATGATCCTGTCGGAGGTCAAGGCCTCCCAAACGTTCTACGACGACGTTCTAAAACGGGGTGGTCGGGCCCTGATGTGGAAGGCCGGCCATTCGCTGATCAAATCGAAAATGAAGGAGGTCGGCGCGGCGCTGGCGGGTGAGATGAGCGGCCATATCTTTTTTGCGGATCGGTATTTCGGCTATGACGACGCGATCTACGCCGGTTGCAGGCTGATCGAGATCCTGGCCGAACAACGAAAGCCGTTGTCCGGATTATTGTCGGATCTTCCGAAGACCAGTTCCACGCCCGAGATCCGCATGGACTGTCCGGACGACCGGAAATTCGCCGTCGTGCAGAAATTGAAGGAGCGGTTCGAGGGGTTGCGGTCCCATCCCTCTTCCGACGCGTTGCCCATCCGCGATCTCATTACGCTGGACGGGGTGAGGATTGTTTTCGACGATGGATGGGGACTGGTCCGGGCCTCCAACACCCAGCCGGCCCTGGGGTTGAGATTCGAGGCCAGAACCAAGGGGCAGATGCTCAAGATTCAGCAATTCGTCGAGATGGAACTGGCCCGCCTTTATTCCAACCGATAGTAAATCGTTTGACTTATCGTCTGAAATTTGTTATATAAACAGGCATTTTTCGTGGGTGGATTTATCCGTATGACGGTGGATGCCGACTCTATCGAGCCAACATTGAAGAATCGGCCGGACGATTGGGGAGAAAAGACGCGAGCCGATTCCAAACCCGTACAATGATCCTAAGGAGAAGCAAATGAAAGGAGTGATTTTAGCCGGGGGGCTGGGCACCCGGCTGTCGCCGCTGACCAAGGTCACGAACAAGCACCTTCTTCCCGTTTATAATAAACCGATGATCTATTACCCGTTGGAGGCCTTGATCAAGGCGGGCATTGAGGACATCCTGATCGTGACCGGAGGGAACAACGCCGGCGATTTTCTGAAGCTTCTTGGAAACGGAAACGATTTCGGGTTAAAGCATTTGAATTATACCTACCAGGAGGGCGAAGGCGGAATTGCGGCGGCGTTGAGCCTGGCTGAATTTTTATGCAATGACGACAAGGTTTGTGTCATATTGGGCGACAACATTATCGAGAAAAACATCATCAAAGCCGTGCGGGATTTTGAAAAACAACCCTGCGGCGCCAAGATCATCCTCAAGGAAGTGCCGGACCCGGAACGATTCGGCGTACCGGTGTTCAAGAGCAAGCGGATCGTGAAAATCGAGGAAAAACCGAAAAAGCCAGGTTCTCATTACGCCGTGACGGGAATCTATCTGTATGATAAGACGGTATTCGAAATCATCAAGACGGTCAAACCATCCGCTCGTGGAGAACTGGAAATCACGGACGTCAATAACGCCTATATCGAGCGCGGGGAGATGACTTGGGAGGGGCTGGAAGGTTGGTGGACGGACGCGGGCACCTTTGAATCGCTTCTGTCGGCGAACCAACTGGTGGCAAAAACAGGGGCCAATAATTTTTGAGGAAGCGGTAGAATGGCTTTTCGCTTTGAGCGGCTTTCGATCCCGGATGTCATCCTGATTGAGTCTAAGGTTCATCGGGATGAGCGGGGGTTTTTCATGGAGGCCTATAAACAGTCGGCGTTTGCTGCGGCGGGTATTCCACAGCGGTTTGTCCAGGACAATCACTCCCGATCGACGCGCGCGGTCTTAAGGGGACTTCATTACCAGAGAAATCCCATGGCGCAGGGAAAGTTGGTCCGTGTGCTGGAGGGCGAGATATTTGATGTCGCGGTCGATCTGCGAAAAGGGTCTCCGACCTACGGCCGATGGGCGGGGATGACGCTCTCATCCGGGAATCAACGGATGCTCTATGTGCCGGATGGATTCGCCCATGGTTTCTGTGTGCTCAGCGAGACGGCCGACGTGCTGTATAAAGTGACGCGGGAATATTCCGCCGGGCACGATGCCGGGATCCTCTGGAACGATCCGGACATCGCGATTGCCTGGCCGATCCGTGACCCGATCGTTTCAAAAAAAGACGCGGACCATCCGCGACTGAAAGAAACAGACACCGGCTTTGTTTATCAGGAGACAAAATGAAATTACTCGTCACCGGTGGCGCCGGTTTCATCGGCAGCAACTTCATCCGGCAGATGATCCGGGAGCATCCGGATTATCCGATCATCAATCTGGACAAGCTTACCTATGCCGGGAATCCCGACAACCTGAGGGATGTCGAAGGCCATCCGAACTACCGCTTCGTGCGGGGCGACATTTGTAATCCGGCCGCGGTGGAGCCCTTGGCCCGGGAGGTCGACGTCATCATCAATTTCGCAGCCGAGACGCATGTGGATCGTTCGATCCTGGAGCCGGGCGGTTTTATTCAGACGGATGTCTACGGGACCTATGTGCTTTTGGAGGCCGCGCGACGGAATAACCACAAAAGGTATATCCAGATCAGCACGGACGAGGTGTACGGGAGCATTGAGAACGGCGCGTTCACGGAGGACTCGCCTCTGCGTCCGAACAGCCCCTATGCGGCGTCCAAGGCCGCGGGGGATCTGCTGGTTCAGTCGTATGTCCGGACCTACGGATTCCCGGCCGTCATCACCCGCAGCTCGAATAATTTCGGTCCGTATCAATATCCGGAAAAGGTTGTTCCGTTGTTCATTACGAACGCCATTGAGAATAAGCCGCTGCCGCTTTACGGGGACGGCATGAACATCCGGGATTGGATTTACGTGTTGGATAATTGTTCCGCCCTTGATCTGATTTTGCACCGCGGGGAGTTGGGTCAGGTCTACAACATCGGAGGCGGAAACGAGCGGACGAATATCGAGCTGACCCG
>CAKKOZ010000088.1:34290-83482 GCA_919901335.1 Nitrospiria bacterium
AAAATCCGGCGTGGTGGGGGAGAATCAAGTCCGGGGAGTTCCGGAAATATTACGAAAAAATGTACACGGGACGGGAAGCAACGTGAGGGTATTCGTGACGGGGGGGGAGGGTCAACTGGGCCGGGCCATGGCCTCGACCTTTGCCGGTGATGAGCTCTATCTCGGCCGTCATTCGACGGAGGACATTACCCGCAACGAGATGATAGAAACCGTCATCCGTTTCAGACCCGATGTGATTGTCCATGCCGCGGCCATGACGGATGTGGATGCCTGTGAATTGAAACCAGACCAGGCATTCCTTGTGAACGAACAGGGCACGCGCCATGTGGCTCAAGCGGCCAAGCAGACCGGTGCCTTGATGGTTTACGTCTCGACCGATTATGTATTCGACGGGACCAAAGAATCACCCTATCTTGAGACGGATCCCACCAACCCCGTCAATGTTTACGGACAGTCCAAGCGGGCCGGGGAGCGGGCAACACAGGAAACGGCGGACCGCTGGCTGATCGTCCGGACCTCATGGGTTTACGGTGAAGGGCGGAAAAATTTCGTGACCAACGTACTGGAATGGGCCAAAACACAGCCGGTCCTCCGATTGGTAAAGGACAAAGTGGGGAGCCCGACATACGCGGTGGATCTGGCCCGGGCGATCCGTCACCTGATCAACGCTGGAGTTTCAAGCAGGACCTTCCATGCCAGCGGCGAAGGGTGCTGTACCTGGGTGGAGTACGGGCAGGAGATTCTGAAGAGGGTCGGTGTTGAAAAAGAAATCGTTCCGATTCTATTCGAGGAACTCAAGCGTCCGGCCCAACGGCCTTCCTATTCGGTCTTGAAGAATGCGCCACTCAATCAAACGGGTTTTACCATGCGTTTATGGAAGCCGGCATTACGGGAGTTCCTTGAGAGTGGGGTCTTGAAGTGATTAATCGCCTGCTCCAGATCTACCGGTACCGCGCACTGATCCAGATCCTGATCATCCGAGAGCTGAAGGCGCGGTATCGGGGGACCTTCTTGGGTTTTCTCTGGTCCTTTGTAAATCCTCTGGTCCTGATGGCGATCTATGTGCTGGTCTTTTCGATCTATCTGCGAATGGATATGGAGAATTATCCTGTTTTCCTGCTTTGCGGGATCCTTCCCTGGGCTTGGTTTTCCTCGGGGCTCAGTGAGGCGACACTTTCTATTATCGGGAATGGCAGCCTGATCAAAAAGGTCTATCTTCCATCCGAGATCTTTCCTTTAGTCTCTATCGGCTCCAACATGGTGCATTATCTCCTGAGCATACCGATCCTGCTTATTTTCATTGTCTCTTTTGGGATGGAACCTTCTTGGCCGCTGCTTTTGTTGCCGCTTATCTTTTTGATTCAGTTTGTTTTCACCTACAGCCTGGCGCTCATCCTGTCTTCACTGGCGGTGCAGTTTCGGGACCTGCTTCATATTGTGCCGAACTTCTTGATGATCTGGTTCTTCCTGACGCCCATTTTCTATCCCATGACCCTGGTGCCGGAAAAGTACCGCGCCCTGGTGGACTTCAACCCGATGGCTCAACTGATCATGGCGTACCAGGACATTTTCTTTTATAATCGCATCCCCTCGATACCGGGCTTGGCGGTATTAACGGGCCTGTCCTGTGTTCTATTGGTCATCGGTTTTTCTCTCTTTGAAGCCCGTAAAGATCTGTTTGCGGAAGAGGTGTAGTCTGTGGCGGCGATCGAATTAAAAGGCGTATCCAAGAAGTACCGGAGGCATATCGAGCGGCCGCTGGCCACCACGCTCAAGTCCTATTTCTTGCGTGACCTGTGGCATCGTCGCGATGACAGCAAGGATGTCATCTGGGCCCTGCACAACGTAGATTTCAAGGTCGGACAAGGGACAACCGTGGGGATTATTGGTCGAAATGGTTCTGGAAAAAGCACGCTGCTGAAGCTCATCAGCCGGATCCTGAAGCCTGACGTGGGAACGGTGACTGTTCATGGAAAGGTCGCGGCTCTGCTCGAATTAGGCGCAGGCTTTCATCCCGAACTCACCGGGAGGGAGAACGTCATCATTAACGGGATTATCTTGGGGCTGACCAAAAGTGAGATCAAGTCCAAACTGGATGAGATCATTGACTTTGCCGAGCTTCGGGAGTACATTGATGACCCGATCCGGACCTATTCCAGCGGGATGTATATGCGCCTGGGTTTTTCAGTCGCGGTGCATATCGACCCCGAGATTCTCCTGATCGATGAGGTTCTTGCCGTGGGCGATGCCGCCTTTACGAGAAAGTGCATGGACCGTATGAACCATTTCAAGAAGGTGGGGAAAACCATGGTGCTGGTGACCCACGACCTCCGAATGGTCCGATCCTGGTGTGATGAAGGCATCTGGCTGAATAGGGGCGTTGTACAGATGCAAGGGAATCCCGGCGACGTGGTCGAGGCCTATGCCAAAGAAACGCTTTAATTCCGTCGCTGAGAAAGGTTTTACCCTTATCGAAATATTAATCGTTGTCGGCATCATAGGCCTCATCGCCTCCCTGGTCGTGCCTAATCTCCTGGGCCGATACGAGAGGGCCAAGGGGGAGATCGCGAAGGCCCAGGTGGAGATGCTCTCGTCGGCCGTTCAGGCCTTCATCCTGGATACGGGAAGATGCCCCAAGTCGCTGACGGACCTGATCCATTCGGACGATTCCAAATGGGAGGGGCCTTATCTTTCAAAAGATAGGATCCCCCTGGACCCCTGGAACCGGGATTACCAATACAAATGTCCGGGAGAACATGGCCGCTTTGACATCTATTCCCTGGGGCCAAACAACCGGTTTGATGAAGAGAGTATAAAGAGCTGGGAATGATGCTCATTGGAGATCTACTCATAAAGCTCTACGGCCTCAAGATCGAAGACATCGACCGGGCCCTGGAGATCCAAAAACAAGTCGGGGGCGCCATCGGACAGCTCCTGATCCAGATCGGTTTAATTAATGAAACCCAATTGATTCATGCCCTCTCCGGGCAACTCAAACTCCCCGTTTACAATCATGAGAACGGCCTTCCCGATGTTGAAGGCCTACGGTCCTACCTGGAGGGAAAAATCGCCATCGACTTTGTCGTCAAGAACAAATTTGTCCCTGTGAGGATAGACCCTAAAGACCGAAAGGTCACTTTTATAACGAATGACCCGTTGAATAATTCTCTCCTGGATTACCTTGTCAAGTCCATGGACTACGATCTGCAAATTCAATTGGCCCCTGAGGAGGTCATCAAGGATATTTCGAAAGCCTATTCTGCGGATTCCGTGGGGGAGACGGTTTCGTTATACATCAAGGAAACACCGGAGAGACTCAAAGAGATGGCCTTTGAGGCGCCGGTCATTAAATATCTCAACGGCCTCATCAGTCGGGCGGTGGAGTTAAGGGCCTCCGATATTCATATTCAACCGTACGGAACGAAATATAAGATCCGGTTCAGAGTCGATGGCGTACTGCATGATACGGACTCGATCCCGGAGGAATTTTATCTTGCTCTGGTATCAAGGGTCAAGCTTCTTTCGAGCTTGAATATTGCGGAAAAGAGACTGCCTCAGGATGGAAAGTTAAGCACCCGGGTGAGTTCAACCATTCTGGACATCCGGATATCCACCCTCCCCACCGTGGGGGGCGAAGATGTCGTCATGAGGCTTTTATATCGGGAGAGACTCCACTTTGATCTGAGGTCTCTTGGGCAGAAAGAAGACCACTATCGCATGGCCGGGGATATGCTCTCCAAGCCCTACGGGATGATCCTCGTCACGGGGCCGACCGGTTCAGGAAAGACCACGACCCTTTATTCGATGCTCACCTCCCTGAACAATAATGAAAAAAAAATCGTGACCATCGAAGACCCCGTGGAGTATCAGATTGAAGGTCTCAATCAGGTCCAGGTCAAAACCGATATCGAATTGACCTTCGCCCATGCCCTCCGGTCCATCTTAAGACACGACCCGGACATCATCATGGTGGGGGAGATCCGCGACGTGGAAACAGCCAGGATATCCATCCGATCCGCCCTGACAGGCCATCTCGTTTTCTCCACACTCCACACCAATGATGCGCCCAGCAGCCTCTTTAGGTTTTTAGAGATGGGCATTGATGACTATTTAATCAACGCCTCTGTGATCGGCATGATGGCCCAGCGGGTTGTTCGAACCAACTGCTCCTTCTGCATCCAGCCGGACCCCCTCCCTCCCCAGGTCCTGACCCAGTACCGGATCCCTGAGCTCTATGAAAAATTCCGCGACGTGGTGGGGAGCGATATCCAATTCAAAAGAGGGAAGGGATGTCATCGGTGCGTGGGGACAGGGTATCGAGGGCGGACCGCGATATTTGAGGTGCTGGAATATGACGAAGGCCTGAAGGAGATATTTTTAAAGCAACGATCCCTTGAAGCGATCCGGGCCTCCCTTCAGTCCCGCCCTGATTTCAGAACGCTCAGAGAGGATGGGATCCTAAAGGTCATCAACGGGTTGACCACCCTGGAAGAAGTTTTGAGGGTGACCTGATGGATTATAAATATCGGTGCGTTGATATTTCGGGAAAGGAAGTTCGGGGAGCATTGCCCGCCCTGGACATCGGCGATGCCAAATCCAGGTTGAAGGCGATGGGACTCATCGCGATTGAGTTGGCTGAAAGAAAGGACCTGTTTGTGAGGGAATACGGAGGTCGGAAAAGGATCACCGATACCGATTTATACCATCTCTCGAAGGAATTGAGTGTTCTTTTAAGCGCGAGGATCACGATTGATAAGGCGATGGAGACGCTGATCGCCTCCGTCTCAAACGGAGCCGTCAAGGCCACGATGCAATATGTGTTAGGTGAAATGAAAGGGGGGAAGCGGTTATCCCAGGCCTTTGAAGAGACCCGGCGTTTCAACCCACTCGTGAATGTCATGATCCGGGTCGGTGAGGATGTCGGGGATCTCCGATCGGCCTTCGAGAACATTGCCGAGTACATGCATTTTAAAATACAATTCAAGAACGAGATCCGAAACGCAACCACCTATCCTCTTTTCCTGGTCGTCGCCAGCATGGTCACCCTTCTGGTGATCGTTAAATTAATCCTGCCGCGATTTTTCAGCATCTTTGGTCCCGACAAGGCGTCGTTGCCCTTTGTGACCAAGGCGCTCTATTCCATCAGTCAATCCATCAATCTCACCAATCTACTGATCCTCCTGGTTCTGATGGGTCTCATCGGGTTGGGGCTCCGGCGGATCAATCTCAGGGAGATGTTTCAAAAAGTCTACTCCTACCTGATCTTTATCCCCTTTTTAAAGAACATGATCATTTATCTTGAGCTGTCGAGGTTTTCCTATGCGATGTATTACATGCTCAAGGGGGGTGTTGAATTCATCCATGCCTTGCGGTTATCAACGGGCCTGATCCAAAACACCCCGATCCGGGTTGCCGTGGAAAGAACCCTCCCCCCGATTAAAGAAGGGAAAAGCATCGCCGAGGTGTTTTCTTATATCAGTTTCCTGCCCCCGATGATGCCCGGCATGCTGAGGGCGGGTGAAGCCAGCGGTAATCTGAAGGAGATCTTTTTTGAACTCTACCGTGTCTTTAATGAGCGCTTTACCAATTCCATGAAAAGGCTGGGCGTCCTTCTGGAACCCGTCATCATCACGATCACGGGGATCGTGATCGGGATCATCGTCATCTCATTGATGCTGACCGTCATGAGCGCCAGCAACATCCGGTTATGAGAAAGGGGTTCACGCTGATTGAAATCCTGCTGGTGATGACGCTGATCGGGGTGATGTTATCCGTGGTCCTTCCGGTTTCCTATTCGATGGTCAAGCGCTACCAGGAATCGCTGGAGGCGGAGAAGGTGTTGATGCTCCTTTCGTCTCTAAGAAGGGAATCCTTTCTCTACAGCCGGGAGATGCGGATCGAAACCCAGGAGGGGGGCTTGATCATGGGGGATCATGAAGAAAAGAGATTCAAGGCCGTCTTTATCCATGCGGACCAACCCATCCTCTTTTATAAAAATGGGACGAGCTCGGGAGGGCAATTAGGGTTGAGGATGGAGAGCGGTTCCTATCTCATCCAGATCCAGGGCCCCTCGGGCGACATGAAACTCGTCCGACAATGAGAAGGGCATGTTGAAGGGAAACAGGGGATTCCTTCTCATCGATGTCTTGATCGCCGGTCTCATCCTGTCCGCCAGCATTGCGGCAACGATGTATCTCTTCCGACTTGGCTTCGAACATCTCCAGGACAGGGCCCATGTCTCCAACGCCCTTTCCTCGAAACTACCCCAGTCCCTCAACCTGCTCCAGGTCACCGACCTGGAGCAAAAACAGGGCGTTGAGGAGATGGGAGGGGGTGTGACACTGGCCTGGGAGTCGGAGATCCTGGCGAGGACAAGGCCCGTGATGGGGACAGGGGAATCAAGCCTCCCCGGGGCCCATGAACTTTTCCTCTACCAGGTGAATTTTAAGCTCATCTATGGGAGTCATGCCAGGGAGTACGAGCTTCATGCCTTTCGGTATAAGACGCTGGGTTCGCCTTCAGAGGGCGTATTCTAAAGAAGGGTATACCCTCATCGAGGTCCTCATCGCGACGGCGGTCTTCAGCGCCATGGTCACCCTTGCCTCCCTGGCGCTCGATCAGGGCCTGAGACAGTACCGGGGGCTCATGGATCGTGGGATCACTTTTTGGGATAACGCCCGGTACCTCTGGATGAATAAAAGTTTTGCTTCGGCGGTGGATTATTATGTCCATTCCCGGGGGGACGGATGGTTTCCCTACTTCCGGGGCACCCAGGAAATCATCTCGTACGTCTCCGGTTCCCCCCTGGCGGGAGATCAGCCTGTGATCGTATGGATCCGAAACGAGCGCCAGGAGGACGGCCGTCGCTCGTGGGTCTATTACGAACAGCCGGTTTATGCCAAGGGACTCGAAGCGATCGAGCGGGACACCCTCTTCGGGGATTTTAAAAAGGGGAATTCGATCACGCTCCTTAAGGATCTCGAAGCCCTGACGGTCTCGTTCTATGGCTATGATCCCATGAATAAGCAAGCGTCCTGGACCGCCGATTTTGACGGCCGCAAGAGACGGTTCCTCCCCGAGTTGATCAAGGTGGATTATCAGGACACGGAGGAAAAAGTAAAAAAAACGATGTTATTTGGGATCAAGACCCATTCACCGATGAAGACGGTTTACAACGAGCGATACCCCCATGAATGAGAAACAGAAGGGCTCGGCGACCCTCCTGACCCTCTTCGTCTCCGCCATGCTTATTACGGTGGGCATTGGGTTCAACGGGATGGTGAAGGAACACCTGAAGGCCGCAGAGGACTTGAAGGTCAAGACCGAGGCGATGCTCCGTGCGAGGTCGGCCCTGGACACCCTGACGTATCTCCTCCTGAGCGGAAAAAAAACCTCCAGGGAATATCTCCTTCAAGCGAACGAACGACTTCTGGACCTTCCGAGGATCCCGCTCAACGGTGATCCCGTGACGGTCGAGGGGGAGGTCAAGATCAGCCTCCAGGACAGCCACGGGCTGCTCTCATTGACCTCCTTAAACGAATCCGCCGTAAAGCGGCTGATCGAACAGGTGTCGGGCGAAAATGCAGGCGGGATCATGGCGGGTTATCTGGATTGGACGGACCGCGACCGGTTGATCCGGGTGAATGGGGCGGAAGAATCCTACTACCATTCCGTCGGGTTTCCATACGAGCCGAGAAACTATCCCATCCAGTACAAAGAGGAGATGGCCCTGATCAAGGGGATGACGAAAGAGCTGTATCAAAAAATCGAACCCTCCATCACGCTCCTTCCTTCGTTGGGTTTTAATCCCAATACCGCCTCGGAGGCTGTTTTAAGGGCCTATCTCAATATTGACACGGATGCCGCGAGAGGGCTGAAAGAGGCCATCGCTCAAAGACCCATCCTATCCGATATCGAGTTATTTGCCCTGACGGGAAGACAAATCGCGACGGATGAAGGGGTCTATTTTTACCCCTCTCGCTGGATGGAGCTCACCCTTCAAAGCGGGGCTCCCGATCCGGTTTATACGATTCATGTGGGGATGGATACCCGTCCAACCCTCCGGGCCCCCTACACCCTCGTCTACTGGAGGGAGGAATAGGCGTGCTCGTATCCTACTGGCATAAAGACGGCATGGAGGTCTACCGCGTGAAAGACGCCGGGATCGAGACGGTGGCCTCCGGCCGGTTGGATGCCATTCGGCCCTTCACCGGATGGGGTCGAAAGGTCATGATCGTGGGGCGGGATCGCCTTTTGTGGACGAGAAAGAGGTATCCTCCCACGACAGGAGAAAACCTCGCGAAGGCCATTCAGATGGATCTTAAAGAACTCTTCCCCCTAAAAGACCCGGCCTTCTCCTTCCGGATCTTCGAGCAGACCCCCGCCTACAGCCTTGTGGATATATGGACATGGGATCGCTCGGACCACCCCGCGATCCGGAAGATTTTTCCGTGGAGCCACATCGTGCCCGAGGATGCGGCGTTCGTCTCCGACGAGTCCGAGATCAGGGTCCTTGACGATCCGAATGGGCGCCATCTCATGGCACACAACAAAGATGGATTTCTCGGTCGGTTATCCCTAAGGCATCTCACCGGGAAAGACGTGGAGCTGTTTTTAAGAAGCCTCGGGAAACACGGCCGGGAGATCAAAACGATAAGACTTCAAACGGCTCCGGGCGAATTAGAGCTCAGCGAAACGATACCGGTCGTCCATGAACCGCCGGGGGAATACCCTCCCTGTCTGAAGGACATCCGGCGACTGAACCTCAAGCCCTTTCGATCGGCCCCGGTCATGTCGATGATCGCCGCGGTTGATTTCGTGCCGAGGCTGGTTCTCTATCTGATGATCGTCTATGCGGCCTCCCTCTACATCACCCAGGGTCGTTACGACCGAACGATTCAGGAAACCTCCCAGAGACTCGACGGCCTGACAAAGACGCTCTCGGCCGCAAGCCTGGAGGAAAGCGACCCCTCCGCCCGTACCCTGGCAGAACTTCAAGAAAGGCGGAAATCCAGGGTGGAGCCCCTCGAGATCATGAACGCACTGGCGAGGAGCCTTCGAGCGCAAAGCGCCGTGACCCGGATGGTCTTGAATGAAAACAGCCTCGAACTTTCCATCGCCTCAAAGGAGCCTTTAGAGGTCATCCGGGGCCTTTCAACGGCGAATTGCGTTCAGTCGGTAAAGCTAAGGGGAAGCCCGTTTCAAGGCGAGGGAAACGTCTATAACTTCCTGCTTACATTGGAGCTGAAGCCGTGCAGTTAAGGGGGTTCTATAGCAGGGAACGACTCAGAACGCTGGGGATTTATCTCATTGTGATCCTCGCCCTCTTTCGATTGGTCCTGCTGCCTTTAAACAACGCTGTGAAGGACCGAAAGGTCCTGCTGACGGAATACCTCGAAACCTACCGGACCAAGGCGATGACGCTTAAAAAACAGGCGGGGGAGGTCGAAAATCAGCTGACTCCGGGGCAAAAAAATAGGCTCCTAACCTCTCTCTATTCGAAGGGCTCTTCCGATTCGATGATCCAGTCGGACGTCCTTCGGGTGGTCATCAAGGAAGCCGAGAAGAACGGGCTGATGATGATCAATTTCGAGCTTCCGGAGACGCTGCGCGATCCGGACCTGAGCGAGATCCCCGTTCTGGTCAGGCTCAAAGGATCACCCAGGGCGATGATCAGACTGTTAGAAGGGATCTCTCAGATGAAGGCGCTCACGGAGGTGAGGATGCTTCAAATCGAAAAATTTTCGGAGGACTGGGTCCTGATCCTGACCCTAAGCGCCTACCGGACGGAGACATGATCAAAAAATACGGGATAGACCTTGTTTTTCTACTAACATTTGTGGTATCTGTTCCCTGGCTTGTGATTGAGACGCCGAAGAGGGACGGCCCTGCGGCGACGGGCCCGATCGGGGCCTCTCAGGGACCGGAGGCGAAAACCGTCGCGACCCCTCGATCGGAAAAGGGCTACGGGAGGATAAAGGCCCGCAATCTCTTTTCACCGGATGGCTCTTACCCTCTTGCCCAGGGGACGGGCCCCTCAACCTCACCGAACGAGTCCCACCGCCTTGTGGGCGTGCTGGGAACCGGGCAAAAAAAGGCGGTCTTGATGAAATCCACGGGGGAGGTTGTGTTCTTAAATGAAGGGGACAAATTCGAGGATGGCTTCGTGGTCACCCGGATTGACCCTCTGACGGTGGGATTAAAAAAAGGAGCGAAGGAAAAGGAGCTCAAAATATTTCAGCTTGAACCGGGAACGACATCGGACCGTCCCACGATTGAAAGGAGATCGCCCTGAAAACGCCCCTGGATCACTATCTGTCCTGGTTGGGGATCCTGCTGCTGTCCGGCTGTGCCGGGCTCCCATCCTCCGCCGGCCCCCTGAAAGGGGAGCCCACGGCCCCGCCGGCCCAGACCGGGGCGATCGGAACCGGGGAAGAAGCGGCCCCTCCCGGGGAGCGGCCCTCCGGGAAAGTCGAGACCTTGATCCTTCCGGACTATGAGCGGCCGCAATCGGAGACGCCGGTTCTCCTTTCGCCGATTGATCCGGCGCTTCTCGGCTTGGAAGACACACCGGTCATGATCAATGCGGATGGCATGCCCATTTCGGATTTCATCACCTACGCCATTGGAAACAGCCTCAAGGTGCCCTTCTTCATGGACGAGGCGGTCAAAACCCTCAAGACACCCGTCACCCTCCGAATGCCCCGGGAGGTCCCGGCCCCCCTGGCATTGGAGCTTGCCGTTGGGATCCTCCTTCAAAATAATCTCACCGTGGGGCAAAGGGCGGGAAGCCTCTTTATACTGAACCCCAAGCCCGAGGCGCCAGCCCCCTTCGATGTGCAAATCGGACGGGGTCGGTCCGAGACTCCGGGCCTGATCGTTCAACTCGTCCCCTTAAGGCATACCCGGCCCGCGGATATCGAATCCCTGATCCGGGATCTCTACAAAACAGGCGTCACGATCAAGACCTATCCGAGGGAAAATGCGCTTCTTCTCACCGGACCGGGAACGGCCATCAAGGATATCTTAAACTTTGTCGAGATGTTGGATGTTCCCTATCTAAATGAAAAAAGGGTCGTGATGATCCAGCTTACCTACTGGGGCCCCGATGAGTTTATCCAGCAGATCGGCATGATCCTGCAGCGCCTCGGGTTTGCGATGGCCGGATCTCCCCAGGAGCCCGGGATTTCATTTATCCCGCTTAAATTTTTAAACAGCCTTCTCATCGTTGCGCCGGATGAGACCACACTGAAAGTGGTTCTTGAATGGAAAGACCGCCTCGACACGGCCGAGTCCGCCGGGGCGGGCGAAAAGGCCTTCAGCTACAGCCCCAAGTACTCAAAAGCCTCCGATCTCGCCGATGCCATCAAGCGGCTTTATGGGCTTCTCCCGGCCAAGGACAAGGCCCCGCTTCCGGCGCCGACCACCGCGGGGTTCAAGATGGAGGCGGATGATAGACGCAACCTACTGCTGATGATCACCACTCCCTCCATCTATAAGGTCCTCCTCTCGCTTCTCGATCAATTGGACAAGCCCCCAAGACAGGTCCTCCTCCAGACGACCATCGCCGAGCTCACCTTGACCGACCAGCTCAAGTATGGACTGGAATGGTTTATCAACAAAACCATCGACCGGGGGGCCTATACGGTGCAGACCCTCGGCCAGCTGGGCTTAAGCACGGGCCAGGGACTCACCTTTCAGGCCATCTCGGACACCAAGCTGCTTCAGGTGGCGATCAGCGCCCTTGCCGTGGATAACAAGATCAATATCCTGTCCAATCCGAGAGTCATGGTCTTAGATAACGAGGAGGCCACCATCCAGATCGGCACCGAGGTCCCCATTGTCACGGGAGAGGTCTCCGCCTCGGACGTGACCCAGACGCAGAGCCCCAGCATCGTGCGAAACATCCAGTACCGGAGCACCGGGGTGATCTTAAGGGTCAAGCCCACCATCAACACCGAGGGGCTGCTCACCTTGAGCATCTCTCAGGAGGTGAGCGAGGCCCAGAGCAATCCCACCTCCGGGATTGACTCCCCCATCATCCTCGTCCGGAGGATCAATACGCAGGTCGTGGCCTCCCATCGCGAGTCCATCATCTTGGGCGGCCTCATGTCCGAGAATGTGAGCACCACCGAAAACAAAATCCCTCTTTTAGGGGATATTCCTCTCTTAGGCCATCTTTTTAAAACCACCTCGCGGGGGAAGACGAAGACGGAATTGATCATACTGATCACCCCCACCATTCTCACGACCACCGAGGATGCGGTGAGGGTGACCGAGGAGATCAAGCGGGGGCTCAAGGGTCTTAAACTGCCTTAGCAGAGGGATACCGATAAAAAACTTGACATCTCTTTTTGCCTCTGATATCATTCGCCCTTATATTTGGTATTTGGGTGCGGGACCCAAAAGGCGGGGCCCAAAAAACGGAATAAAAACAGAATAAAAAAAAGCTTGACAGGCCCTTCCGGGTCTTGGTAGTATCCACCGAACACAGAAAGAGCCCATCGAAAGGAGGGGTGATCAAAGCGGGGCCGCTCCCCAAAAGCTTTTTTAAAGAATGTGATTTTGAGTCGGCAATGGGTCATTCAGAGAAAACGAGTCTCATTCAGAGAAGACAAATAAAGGCGGGTAGTTCACACAACAAGGAGGTTTCAAGATGAAGGCGAATACGGTATTCAGGAAGGGATGGATGGCAGTGGTAGGAATCGTGGCGGTCGGCCTGATGGCCGGCTCGGCGTTTGCGGGCGTGCTTTCCACAACGGCTAAAACAGTCGCTGCTGAGTTAGTAGGATCTGCCGATGTGGCAGTACCAACAACTGTAGCGCCTCTTTCGTTTCGTACAGAGGTTGATATCACTGCAGGTGCGACCTTTACCATCACACTCACGGGTGGTAAATTTACGGGAGCCGCGGCGAGGCAATTAGCGATCTGTAGCGGGACAACTGATCTAGCAACTTCTGCGGTATTTGCCGCTGACTCAGCTACGGCACTACTCACAGTTCTTGCCGGACAATCACTGGCAGGTGCGTCCATTTATGCGATTCAATTTGGAGCGGATACCGGTGATGTTGACATTCTGGTGTGCAATGAGGTAGGCGGTGCTGCTCCTTCGGCTTCTCTGCCGGTAAAGGTAAACGGCAATGCAGTTGCCGGTGCGACCATCACTACAGCAGTCACAGCGTCCAGTGTTGCTGGAGTAACCTCCGCTGTTGTAACCATGTATACACTTTCGAATCAGTTCTCAGCGGTACTTAGCCCGGTCATCTCCACCATTGATTTTACCTCGACCAGCTTAAGAAATTTCAAAGCGGATCCAGCAACAGCTCCTCCTGACACGACAGCCACCCAGTCGCAGGCCGGATTGCTCATATTGAGCGTTGAGACTTTGGATAATAAAGTCACGAGTGGAGCAGCCGATACGACTTGTGCAAGTTCTGGCTTAGCTGCAAACGACACACTAAATGTCGTAGTCAGCGGTACCTTTACGGAAGCTCTGAAGACAACTGCTGGTCTAGTGGTTCGCGATCTGGTAAACGGTGCAGACGTTGCTGCGAGCGCAGCCATAACGACTTCGACGACTTCAGCAACGGTTCCTATGCCTGGCAATACGCTAAAAATCTGCGGTTCCAATTCTACGGCAGCTACGAGAGTCGGTAACGTAGAGTATGTCCAGATAACAGTGGATGGAACGACATCACTTGTACCGAGAACCTTCACAGCATCAGTTACATTTGTGGGTACAGGAACAAACATCAAGCAGGCGAGGACCTTAGTGGCTTCCGGTACGTTGAGCCATACATACAAGCTCGATGCCACCCAGCTCTATGTGCCTCTCGTGAAGAGCGATGCGGCAACAGGTACGGAAACCTACATCAAGCTTCAGTCGAAGAGCACGGTTTCCGGCTCGAACGCCGTAAAGGTGGCGATCCTCGCTTCAGATGGGACGACATCGGCCAACTTTAATGCCGGGAGCATCGTCGCTGGGACACCGCTCACGATCACGGGCACCCAGTTGGTCGCCGCAGCGACCGCCGCCGGTAAAACAGTGAGCGGGACATCCGGATTTGCGGTCATCATTACCGTGGATTCTCCGGAAGCCGATCTGTTTGCCTTTGCGAACATTGTAGACGCAATAGGTCCAAAGCGGGTTCCGGTGAAGACTGTCAATGCCCACAACGGTGGTATCTCTGAGTAGTCTTTAACCATTAAGAGGAAAAAGGGCGGGCGGAAATAATGCCCGCCCTTTTTTTTAGGGCCACCACTCGTTTTCGGGGAAGTCCATGCCGGTGCGAATTCTCCTTTGCGGTTACTACTTTCAAGGCAATCGGGGGGATGACCTGCTGAGGGAGTCCATCCGGAAGACACTGAGCCGGCATGGAGAGGTTCGGGGCGCCTCCACCGAGACCTTTGATCCCGATCTGTTGGACTGGTGTCAGCTTCTCGTACTCGGGGCGGGGAGCCTGATTACGCCTCGAGGGATCGGGGGCTACCGCCACGCGCAGGTTGCACGGGAAAAAAACAAAAAGATCTTTTATTATGCCCAGACGATTGAAGCCGGCCATCCCCACTTTCAGGAACACCTCGCACGGGCCGATCTGATTACGGTGAGGGACTCCGCGTCAAAAAAGGTGGTGGAAGACCACGGGTTTCGGGCGGTGCTGACCGGGGACCCCCTTTTTGAGAAAAAGAGACGAAAGATCGGTTTTTCCTTCCGGAGATGGGTCAACGAGCCGGCCCGGATCGAAGAAGCCCTGGCTGCCCTGTTGGATGAGTTGGCCTGGGACGACGAAGTGCTCTCCCTCCCCTATACGGAGCATTCGACGGATACGGAAAGCGACACGGCCTTCCATGAGGCGATCATTCACAAGATGAAAAACAAGCCGAGGCTTTCGGCCTTTGACGATGCGATTGGGAGCCTTGACCTGTTCATCGGGATGAGGCTTCATGCCCTTCTAAGCGCCGTTCATCGGGGGAAGAACGTGCTGGCGATTGATTACGATCCAAAGATAAGGCGGATCTTTGCGGATCTGGGAATGGAGGACAGGGTCGTCTCTTATGAGGAGGTCCATACGATAGCCCGAAGGGTGAAGGACCATATTTTCAGGCTGGATGCGCTGGCCTTGAGAGAAAAAGCAAACGAGGCGCTGATCGCCCGAATCTGCGCCGATATCAAGGGGGAGCCCATGCCCCGGATATCCGTGGTGATGCCGACCTATAATAGAGCCGACTATCTCAACGAGGCGATTGATTCCATCCGGGCGCAGACCCTATCGGACTGGGAATTGGTGATCGTGGATGACGGAAGCACCGACACGACCCGGTCACGGGTGGAATCCTACAAAGACCCGCGGATCCAATACCACCGCTTCGGCCATCAGGGCATCAGCTTCTCAAGAAACATAGGAAGTCTCCTCAGCCGGGGTCCGATCATCGCCGTGGCGGACTCCGATGATATCAACCTGCCCAACCGATTGGAAGTGACCTTGAAAGAAATGGAAGAGAGCGGGGCGGACCTCTTCTATTCATCCATGTTCCACCTCGATGACACGGGGAAAAAGGAGAAGATCCCCAGCCGGCCTTATTCGTATCAACGACTTCAAGCGGGAAACTTTATATACCACCCGACGGTCGCGTACCGGCGGGAGGTCGCCCTAACGTGCCCCTACCCTGAAAACCTTGAGATGGTCGAGGACTACCATCTGTACCTTCAAGCCGCCCGGAAAGGATACCGATTTCACCGGGTGGAAGAGCCCCTGATCCTGCACCGGCTGCACGAGGAGCAGATCTCTTCGGTGAGAAGCGGGGAGATGGCGGAAATCCACAAAAAATTAGTGGATTCAAAAGGCCGGGCCCTACAGAATGAGAGGGACGGGAATCACCCGATGGTCAGCGTTATTGTGCCCACCTATAATCGTCCCGGCCGGCTCAAAGAGGCATTGATGAGCGTTCTCTCCCAAACCTATCCGGACGTTGAGATTATTGTGGTGAATGATGCCGGTGACGATGTCACGGAGGTCGTCGATTCCCTGAATCATGAAAACAAGATTGTCCATCTTCAGCATCATGAAAACAAAGGTCTTGCGGCGTCAAGAAATACGGGGTTGAAAGCGGCCCGGGGGACGTATGTGGCCTATCTCGATGATGATGACATCTACTATCCCAACCACCTCGAAACCCTGGTCGGGTTCCTTGAAGAAAGCCGCTCCCCGGTTGCGTATACGGACTCCCATCAGGCGTTTGAGACATGGATACCCGATCGCTATGTGATGACGGGGAAAAGAGTCGCGTATAGCTCCGACTTTGACCGCCAGAAACTACTGGTGCATAACTATATCCCGGTGCTCAATCTCATTCATCGGAGGGACCTCCTTGAAAAAACCGGGTTTTTTGATGAAGGGCTCGATACCCATGAAGATTGGGATCTGTGGATCCGGCTCGCCCAGCAGTGTGATTTCCACCATATCAAGGCAGTCACCGCAGAGTTTAGAACCCGCTTGGATGAGAACCGCATCACCTCTTCCGGCAACCGCAAGTCCTTCTTAAGGACCTTAAGAATCATCCACGCCCGATACGCGCCCCTCGTCGCGGATCCCCGCCTCTTTGAACAACAGAGACAATTTCAGGAGTCGCTTGCCGCCGAGGTGGAAATCATTCATAAGGATTCCTCCCTCATCCAGTATGAGCGATTGCACCAATACGGGTTTGCAAAAGAATTTGTAAAGGGCAAAAAGGTTCTGGATTTAGCCTGCGGGGAAGGGGAGGGGAGCTTTCTTTTGTCGGCGGCGGCCGCGTCCGTGACGGGGATGGATGCCCATGATAAAAAGATAAGAGATGCCTCATCCAGGCATGTAAAGGAAAATCTGAGATTCATCAAAGGGTCCATGGCAAGCAACCCGATCGAAGGGGAAAAAATATTTGATGTGATCGTTGCCTTTGAGGCATTCGAGCCGGGTGTCGAGCCGAATGACTTCATAAGAGAGGTAAAAAGGCTCCTAAAAGATAAGGGGATATTCATCGTCTCCACATCGAACGAAACAGCGCACAGGGATTTTGCCTCCGGAGACCGGCCCCATCACAAGGGCTTTTATTTTCAGGAATTTAAGGAATTATTGGAGGGGTGTTTTAGGCGGGTCCGGTTTATCGGCCAGGGTATTTATTATAGTTCGAACCTGTGGCCGATCTTTTCCGATGAGAACGCGAACCGGATCGAATACGTGGTTGAAGGAAATCCGACCGGATTTGCTTTTGTGGAAAAAGACAAGAAGATTCCCCAATATTTTATCGCGATGGCATCGAATAGCCCGCAGGAAATGGACGCAAAGACGAGCATCTTAGTGGATAGTTCGAACGAATTACTCCGGCAACATGAGAGGATACTCAATCGGGCTCTTGCGACACGGGATGCGTTGCAACAGGCGCTGGCGGAGAGGGAACAGCAAGCAGCGCAAGCAACGGCGGAGCGGGAGCGATTGGCTCGGGAGGCGACTCAGCTTCAGGGGGAGCTCATGGAAAGTCACCGGGACCGTGCCGATCTTGCCGGGAGGCTTCATGAGAAAGAGAGTCATCTGATCAATCTTGAGCGTCTCTTGCGGGTGAAGGAGCAGTATGTCCGCAACCTTGAGAAATCCATCCAGGCCAAAGAGGCCCAAGCCGCCGATCTCGAGTCCGCAATTCACGCGAAGGATACCCACATCGTCAATATCGAGTCCGCCCTTCACGCGAAGGATGCTCACATCGGCAATCTCCAGGCCGCCATCCAAAACATCCACAGCTCGGACGGATGGAAATTGCTCTCGCTGTATTATCGGATCCGCGACCGATTGTTTCCCCCCGGAAGCCGCCGCCGTGCGATCATGAAGCGAGCCCTTCAAATGCTGAAGCCCCCGGCAAGACTTCGTCATGATCGGTAACAATCGGCCCATTGAAAGCCGTCTAATTTTCAGCATTGAGAATGACCTGACCCGCACGTTCATCATCGGTCGCGGGAACATCATTCCACTGCGCGGTTGGTGTTATCACCCCGCCCGGAAGATCCTTGCGCTCTCGGTCATGGTCAACGACGAGGAATACCCCGTCCGAAATTTCGGACTGGCCCGGAGAGACGTTTTTGAAGACCAGTATGACAAATTTGATCCGAACGGATACAGTCTTAACAGCGGATTTTGGCGGATGATTCCCTTCAGAGAAACCCAGACCGGTTTTAAGGCGGATTTAGGCTTGAAGGCCGTTTTAGAGAATGGAGAGATCCTGGCCGTCCGTCTGGGCACGATTCAATGCGAGCCGTCGGCCCGGGAAGAAGTCGCTCCGGTCCGCCCTTTAGGCGGCGCCGGCAGTCCTCTGATCGCGATCAGCATGACGACCTACAACCCTCCTCCGCACCTTTTCAAGAAACAGATCCGCTCCATTCTGGACCAGAGCCATCGGAACTGGATCTGCATCATCAACGACGACTGCTCCGATAAGGAGAGCTTCGCGCAGATCAAGGCGGTCGCAGAGGAAGACCCGCGTTTCAATGTTTACCGCAACATCTCCAATCTGGGTTTTTACAGGAACATCGAGCGATGCCTTTCCCGGGTTCCGAAGGAGGCCCCTTTTGTGGCCTTGTCCGACCAGGACGATCTCTGGCACAAGGACAAGCTGTCCGAGCTTCTTCAGCCATTCGACCCGGAGACCCATCTGGTCTATTGCGATATGAATATTGTGGACGAGGAGGGGAGGGTCCTGCACGACACCTATTGGACGACACGGAAGAACAATTATGAAAAACTGGACCTGATGATGATCGCCAATACGATCACCGGCGCGGCCTCTCTTTTCCGACGGGAGATGCTGGATCTTTTGCTGCCCTTTCCGGACCGCGTCGGCGACGCCTACCACGATCATTTTCTGGGCTGCATCGCCCTGGCCGTCGGAAAAATCCGGTACGTTCCGGTTCCGCTCCATAACTACTGCCAGCATTCCGAAAACATTATCGGCCACTATGCGTCGCATCGTTTTGATCCCGCAACCGGCCATCCAAAGGGGCGGCTGTTTGGCCGGCTTTTGAACTTCCTCCAGCGGCGGTTCACGCTCTATTTTGGGGCGTATTATGATAAACTTCGTTGGAGGGTCTTGATGGCCGGCATCATTCGGTTAAGATGCGAGGCGATTTCAAAGCACAAGCGGCGGATCTTGGACCGGTTCGCCGGCCTGGATCGGAATCCGTTTCCGGCTGCCCTGGGCTTCGTCAAAAATATCCTTCTCCGTAGGACGAGGGTGACGATGGGCCTGGATTGGATTTTCCTCGCATCCCTGGGAGTCATGAAACTAACCACTGTCTATTTCCGATGGAACCGGGCGGGCATCGTGAAACGTTACCGGGAGCGGAAGCCGCCGCCTGTTTCTGTTCAAGAAGGGGATGTGATGATGGAGAACAAAGCTCTTGCTCAAGAGCGTCCAACACTCACGTTGGGCGAGGGACCGTCCCAGGCCGGGGCGGCTATCGCGGTCGAGAACCATTCCGCCGTCGGCTTTCTCTTGAAAAAGACCGCGCCGTTTAAGCTGAACGTCTCCTCAACGCATCCCCGCCGGATCAACATCCTTATCGGCATCATCGACTTCAAGTATTTCTTCGGGGGCTACATCACGGTCTTCAACCTGGGCAAGCGGCTCGTTCGGGAGGGGTATAACGTCCGGATGATCATCGTGGACGACTGTCCCTTTGAGCCGTACCTCTGGAGGCAGGAGATTCAGAAATACCAGGGACTGGAGGATTCGTTTGATCTCATCGAGGTCATCTACAACTTCGACCGGACGGAGGTGATTGACTGCAGCAACGAAGACGTTTTCATGGCCACGAGCTGGTGGACCGCCCACATCGCGCGGGACACGCTGAACTACCTGAAGCCGGACCGGTTTATCTATCTAACGCAGGAATACGAGCCCCTCTTTTATAACGCCAGCTCCTTGTACGTGTTGTCCGATATGACCTATGCCTTTCCCTATTACGCCATCTTTTCAACCGAACTGCTGCGCGATTATCACCGTCGGAACCGGATCGGGCTTTTTAAGGAAGATTTGCAGTTCGGAGATCAAAATTCGGTCGCGATGGAAAACGCGGTTCTCCGGTTCGAGGTAAGCGAGGCGGCGATGAGAAGCCGGACGAAAAAGAAGCTCCTGTTTTACGCCCGGCCGGAGGCCCATGCCGCGCGGAACCTGTTTGAGATCGGCCTGATGGCCCTGACCCGCGCGATTCAGGCGGGAGCGTTTAATCGCGACTCCTGGGAGTTTTACGGGATCGGGACTCTCGATCATGCGCAGACCATTCTCCTTGACGACCGCGGCGTCTGTTTGAGATTCCTGCCCAAGGCCGATCTGAAGGAGTATCAGGATCTGCTCCCGCAGTTTGACATCGGACTGAGCCTGATGCTCAGTCCGCATCCCAGCCTTGTTCCGATCGAGATGTGCGCGGCCGGGATGCTTGTCGTGACCAACACCTTCGCCAATAAGACGGAGGAACGCCTCAAGGAAATCTCATCGAACTTTATTCCGGCGGAGCCTTCCCTGGACGCGGTTCAACAGGCCTTGGTCGAGGCGGCGGCTCGCGTGGAGGATTACCCCGCTCGTATCCGGGGCGCACGGGTGAAATGGACCCAGAGCTGGGAGAATGCCTTCAATGAGAAATTCATGAATACGTTAAAGTCGTTCATCCATCATGCCGCTGATCCGTCCCGCCGTCCGGATGTCCTGTCGTCATCGGAATCGCGGGAAGATCGGATGGCCCGGGCCTATCTGAAAGCGACGGTGATTTCCCCAGAGCGTTTTTGCGATACCATCAGTCCGGAGGACGGGGCATACCGTTCCCTCAAAGAGCGGACCGATTTCAAAGAGGTCGTCGCCTATCTTTATTTAAAAACCGGTCGTGAATCGGCGGATTTCATCCAGAAAATTCTTCGGCTCTCCGGAAAATCGCTTGGAAGCCTCGATGGCCTTCTTCACGTTGCCGGCGGCTACGGGATGATCACCCGGCATCTCGTTAAGGACATGGATGCGGGTAAGGTATGGGCGGCCGATTTCTCGGCGGATGCTCTTCGGTTTCTCCAGAAGACGATGAATGTGGGCGGAATCCGGCTGGACGAACGGTCTTTATCAAACCGGTTTTCGAGGAAGTTCGAAGCGGTTTTTGCCGAATCGCTCTTCGAGGACCTCGCGCCGGACGCGTTCGAGGCCTGGCTGGGGCTTCTTTGGAATTCCTTGCAACGGAACGGCCTCCTGATCTTTCTGGCGCAGAACGATCATGCCCTTCCGCCCGATGCGGCGCCCGATTCCTCCGGGTTTACCTTTCTCAACGGAAGAGGTTACGTGAGGAAGGATTGGTTGGAGGGCCTGGCGGCGAAACTGGGGATCCATAATTTCTACTGCGTTGAAAATGGATTTGCCGTCGGCCGGGATCTCTATGTGGCTGCGAGGAAGTACGCCCATTCACTGAACGGCCTGCGACCTCCGCTCCGTCCCGATGGGTCCATTAACCAGATGGAGATTCGGCCGCCCGGCAGCCTGTACATGACCGGCTGGGCGGTAGATCCGGATGAGGGGTCTCCCGTGAAGGGGATCGAGATCTACTCGGATGGAATCCTGCTCGGAAAGGCGAAAACCGGTCTGGCCCGTCCGGATGTGCAGCATCACAAAGGCCGAAGTGATTATTTATACTCGGGATGGGAGTTCGGGTGCGACGCGCTTCCGAGACGGGATCCGTCCGCGTTCGCGTCTGATCGGCTCATGGTCGTCATTCGGAACGGGAAGGGCGCGATCCAATGCTTAAGCCCATTGGTGGACCGAACCTGAACCCAATGAAATACGGTCAACTCAGATATAAAATCTTTCCAAATCATACCAAAAGAAGGCACCTGTACGATCTCATCCTAAAAAGTATTAAGATAGTTGTAAATGAAGGCTGGCGGAGCTTCTTTGAGAAATTCAAGAACAGAATTCAGAAACAATACTTAAATAAGCACTTTTCTTATGAATCGTGGATAGCCAAAAACGAACCTGATCAAGCACAGTTGAAGGCGATGCAGCTTGAAGCGCAGTCATGGCCTTATAGACCCATGATAAGCATTATTATGCCTGTTTATAACCCGAATAAATACGATCTGACCGAATCTATTAAATCCGTCTTAAATCAGATTTATGACAACTGGGAACTTTGCATAGCGGATGGCGGATCGGATAGGGCCCACGTAAAAGAAGTCATTGAGAACTTTGAACGAAACGACCACAGAGTCAAGTTCGTTTTGCTCTCAAAAAATCATGGCATTGCCGGGAATACTAATGAAGCCTTAAAAATGGCTGCAGGAGAATACATTGGGTTTTTAGATCATGACGATCTGCTTGCTCCATTTGCATTATATGAGGTTGTTAAGCTTTTAAATAAGGATCTCGCAATAGAGTTTCTTTATTCAGATGAAGATAAAGTGGTCCCACACGGTAAAAAGAGACACTCTCCCCATTTTAAGCCAGACTGGTCTCCTGATACGTTGTTGTCTTACAATTATGCCTGTCATTTTTCCGTCATCAGTAGGAAAGTTGTTGAGAGGATAGGGGGGGTTCGCGAAGGATATGACGGTGCTCAGGATCACGACTTGATTCTGCGCGTTGTACAAAAAACAAGCAACGTTAAAAGAATACCAAAAATTCTTTATCACTGGAGAGCAGCGTATACATCGGTCGCTTCGGATGCATCGGCTAAACCGTATGCTTATCTTGCGGGTAAAAAAGCAATCACCGAATATCTTAAGAGCCAAGGATCGGACGCGGTGGTCTTGGATGGAAAATTTATGGGTTCCTATAGGGTTCAGTATAAAATAAGGCCATTGCAAAAGGTTTCTGTCATCATCCCCACAAAAGATAAAGTTCATTTGCTGAGGCGGTGCGTTTCCTCTATTCTTAGCAGAACGGCTTATAAAAGCCATGAAATTCTCATCGTGGATAATCAGAGCAGAGAGCGGGAAACGCAGGACTTTTATGAAAGCATTGCGAACGAAGAGAAGATAAAAATAATCCACTACGATAAACCATTCAATTTCTCAGCCATTAATAATTTTGCGGTGCGTTGTACTGATTCGGAGTATCTTGTGTTTCTAAACAATGATACGGAGGTTGTCAGTCGCGAATGGCTTTCAGCCATGCTCGAATTTGCACAGAGAAAAGATGTCGGCGCAGTGGGGGCAAAGCTTGTTTATCCGAATAATAGCATACAACACGGAGGTGTTATTATTGGAATCGGCGGGGTGGCGGGCCATTCACATAAATATTTTCCGCGGTCAAGCCATGGTTACATGGGCCGATTAGCTATCATCCAGAATCTTAGCGCGGTTACCGCTGCCTGTATGATGGTCAGAAGAGAGGTTTTCGAGGAGGTGGGAGGTTTTGATGAGAGGCTTTCTCACGCATTTAACGATGTGGATCTATGTTTGAAGATAAGAGAAAAAGGATATCTTGTAATTTATACGCCTTATGCAGAGCTTTATCATCATGAATCTTTAAGCCGAGGCTATGAAGATACACCGGAACAGAAGGTAAGATTCGCGAGCGAAATAAAATTCATGCAGGATAGATGGAAATCTATCCTTGAAGCGGGTGATCCGTACTACAATCCTAACCTTACACTTGATAAAGAAGATTTTAGCCTAAGGCTATAATGAAAGGTGCCTGCCACCTTTTGAGGTGTAAGGTCTTGATTTCTAAGTGAGTGGATTTCAAGCAACACCTGCAAGCGGGTCCCGGATCATTTGTCTGATTCAAGGAAATCGAGCTAAATATGCGACATAAGCCTGAAGTCTCGGTCATCATCGTAAACTGGAATGGCGTGGAGCTCCTCAGAAAATGCCTGGAATCCCTCCGCCAACAGACCTATCGGCGCTTCGAAATCATCATCGTGGACAACGCCTCGACGGATGGGTCGACCGACTTCGTCGAGCGACAGGTCCCGGAAGCGAAACTGTTGCGGCTTGCCCGGAACAGCGGATTCGCCGGCGGCAACATCGAGGGATTGAAAGCGGCCCAGGGCGACTACATTGCTTTACTCAATAACGACACCGTGGCGGCGCCGGAGTGGCTGTACGAGCTGGTTAAGGCCATGGAAGCGGATCCTCGGGTGGGGATCTGCGCGTCCAAACTCATCATGCACCACCAGCCGGACCGGATCGATAGCGCCGGAGACGGATGTGTCACATCGGGCCATGGATTTAAACAGGGGAACCGTGAAGCCGGCTCCGACTACCGTAGGCAGCAGTATGTATTTGGCGCCTGCGCCGCCGCGGCGTTGTATCGAAGAGAGATGATTGATGATATCGGATTTCTCGATGAGGATTTTTTCATCAATTGTGAGGACACGGATCTGAATTTCAGGGCGCAGCTCATGGGATGGAAGTGCCTCTTTGTCCCGACCGCCGTGGTCGTCCATGAAGTCAGCTCGACGTTGGGAAAGATGGGAAACCTCTCCGTGTATTATCTGTCCCGTAATGAAGAATTCGTCTGGGCCAAGAATCTCCCCGCTCGTTTGATGATTCGGTACCTTCATCACAAGCTCATCCAGGAGTTGGGGGGGATGGCCTACTTTTGCATAAGGCTTGGGAAATGGAGACCCTACCTGAGAGGTAAATGGGATGCATTGCGCCTATTGCCTGAAGTGATTCTAAAGCGGAAAGAGATTCAACTCAGGAAGCGAGTGGATCATCATTATCTGGAAACAATCCTGACCCCGATTTTCCAAAAGAAGCTTCTGAAGGATCGGCTAAAAAGACTTTTGTCATTTCATTAGAGTCCTCATGTTTATTCATGGAATCGGCCGAAACGACTGGGTCCTTGAAATCGGGAGCGGCCATGAGCCCTATCCTCGATCCGATGTTCTCCTGGACAAATATCTTGATAACCGTGAACGAGCCTCCCGCCTGGTGACAGGAAGAAGACCGTTCTTCCTGTCGGATGCGAATCGGATGCCCTTCAAAGATAAGAGCTTCGATTTTGTGATTTGCTCGCACGTTTTGGAGCACGCCACAGACGTGAAGGCATTTCTGGACGAGGTTCAACGCGTGGGGAAGGCCGGGTATATTGAAACACCCTCAGAGATTTGGGAAATGATGTTCAGTTCACGAGACTATCATCGCTGGATCGTGTTGAACCATGACGGATGCCTCAGGATCAGGGGAAAGGAGGCCTTCAACCACACGCCCTTTGAGGACCTTTTCGATCGAATGGCCAAGAAGAACAAGTTCATCAATTATATCGTATGGGGAGCCTTCCGAAATGTCTTCATTACGACCTATTATTGGCGTGAAACAATCCGGCATGAAATCATCGCTCCCATTCCGTTTCTCACCGACCTGCGGGACCCGGCCTCGATCCAGAAACTCCTTGATCAGAGCGCACCCCCGATCCGCTCCCTGTTGCAATACGCGTTCTATAAACTCTATCGCGCCCTGGGGAGGAGAATCCCGTACGGGATGTACCCCGGCCGGATCCCTTATCGTCGGTTCTCGGCGGTACTGAATCATCTGGAATGTGTTCGCTGCAGAGGGGATCTTGTGTTCAACGGATCCGGGCTGAGATGCCGATCGTGTGAGGCGGAATACCCGATTCGGAACGGGATGGCGTTGTTCGGATAAATTTAGAGAGGCGATATAGTCCTAAGGAGGACGGTTGTCGAATCCTTCCTGTTTTATGCAGATACTGGCAATTTTGATGCCTTTTCCCGCTGAGTTGAGGGTGGTTCAAACGTGTTAACGGTGGAGCCATATCTCTCGGTTTCTGTGGTAATTCCCGCATGGAACTCCAGAGAAACAATTGGGTCCTGTATTAAATCCTTTATTTCACAATTATACCGTCCGTGTGAAATTATCGTAGTAAACGACGGTTCGACGGATGATACTGCTAATGTAGCAGCATCATTTTCATCCTGTGATTTGCCAGTCAGGTTAATTTCGCTGAATGTTAACTCCGGGCCTGCCCATGCAAGGAACGTCGGAATTCGATCCGCCAAGGGAGAGGTGATCTGTTTTGCTGAAGCGGATGGAATCTACGGTATTACGTATCTAAGCAGAACAATAACGGCTCTTAAGCTTACCGGTGAAAAGATTTATTCCGGTGGCATCTTGAAGATCTGCTGGAGAAAGGATGAACATTGGGCGGCTTTCTGGAATGCAATTTTTGAAGCTCGTTGGCATCTTATTATGACAGGTCAAATACCACCAAGAGGGGGATGGGTGTTTTACAAAAAATCCTTGGAAGATGTCGGTTATTATGACGAATCTTTAAGGCAAGGTGAAGATACGGAACTGATACTTCGTTTGAATCGTAACGGCTATAAGCCTAGTTTGGCTTTCAGAGTCTTCTTTTATCATATGGAACCACAATCGATTCGAGATGTCTGGAAGAGGTTTTTTAAGGCTGGGGCAGGAGGTCTATCTTATAGGATGAGTCGTGGCAGTTTACTGCAAGACAGCTTTTTGTCCTGTGTGATTGTTGTGTGCTTAATTCTGTTTCCTGTTAATCTGATAATGATACCGGTTGTGGTGATGACTAATCGAGAAAGTCGAGTTGGGTGGATAAGATTGCTTCGAAAGGTCAGAAGAGGGCAGATTACGATGGGCCAAGCCGTCCTCTTTCCATTTCGCTATTTCTATGTAAAATTGGCCGTTGCTTGCGGCTTGATTTATGGACTGTTCAAAAGAAGCTATCAAATGGATTGGACATAAATCATGCTCAGGCAGGTCATCGAGATATCATCCGGGAGCAGCCTTGGCAAGCTTTTGGGATTATTCCGTGAGATTTTGTTCGCCTCTTTTTTTGGCACAACGTCTACGGCAGACGCTTACCGCGCTGCCTTTACGACCACTCTTTCGTCAAATCTCCTCATCAGCGAAACCCTCGCCTCAGCCTTTGTCCCCCTATTCCGGCAGGACCGGGAAACCAATGCGCGGCGGGCTTGGTCCCTGTTCAACGGACTGGGAGTTTTACTAATCCTTCTTTCGATCGCGATTGGGGCGGTTCTCTATGTCGGGGCCTGGACTTGGGTTACATGGATTTTCCCGGGTTTTTCCGGTGAACGGCTTGAATTGACGGTTTATATGCTCCAGGTGATGGCAATAGGGATGCCGTTTTATACTGCGTCGTCCATTCTGATCAATCTGATGATGGCAGCTTCTGATTTCCATCTGACGTCTATCCGCGCCTTTGTGCAAAATATTGGGGTGATCATCGCGCTCATCATCGCGTTCCTATGGGGGCGACCGGTCTGGATTGCATGGGGGTTTACGGGCACTTATCTTATTTTTTTTGTTTACGGAATTGGTTGGCTTCTAAAAAGTGGAATCTTGGAATCTGGTTGGTATCGGCATTGGGTGGATCTCAGGTCTGTGGCGAAACGGTTCTGGACCGCGGTAAGGCCGCTGGCGTTTCTTTCGGTCTTGGTGCAGGGGAACATCCTTCTTGAAAAGGCAATCGCCTCGCTGATCGGCCCCGGAGCGGTTGCGACGATCGACTACGCACGATTGATTCCGGAAACGATGCAGGTCCTGGTGGTCGTGCCGATCGGCCTGGTCAGCCTGGCCGCCATGGGGAACTTTAAAGACGAGGAAGTTCGCGAGCGGACGGACCGGATATCCGCCATGATTTTGCTCGTGCTTATCCCTTTAAGCGGTTTTGTGCTGGTGGCGGCGCCGAGCCTCATCCGGCTGCTTTACGCCAGAGGGGCGTTCGATGAAGCTTCCGTGATTCAGACCTCACAGGCGCTCCGTGGAATGGCGGTCGGGATGTGGGCCTTCTGTCTCGCATACGTGCTGCAAAAGATCTACAATGCCCGGATGAGGAACCGCGAGGTGCTTCGCATCGCGGGCATCGCCGTTCTGGCCAATGCGATCTTCAATCTCGTCTTCTACCGGCATCTCGGCCTCCTGGCGATCGGTCTGGGATTCAGTTTGGGGGGAATCGTGATGACCTGGTTTTATGTGCGGGGAATGGGCGGACTTGATCGGACGCGGCAGATCGCCTGGATGACCCTTCTGGCAGCAGCCCCTTATGCCTTGATCGGGTTTCTGCTGAGTCAGTACGGCTCCGTTCCTCTTTTGGATCTGTCCGTACAGATCGTGTGGGCCGTTATCTTTTGGTTCACCGTGCTCGGGTCGTTTCCCTTATCCCGCCAACTGCTGCGGCAGTTCTCAAAACGGCTGATCTCGGTAAGGACGCCGGACCCATGAAGGATATGTCGAAAGACGTTATTCTTTTCTCCACGGCGGATTGGGACAATCCGTTCTGGACCAACAAGCAGCACATGGCGGTCGGGTTGGCCGGGCATGGGTTCCGGATCTTCTATGTGGAATCCCTTGGGCTCCGAAAACTTACCATGACCTGGAGGGATATCTTCCGGATCATGAAACGGCTCAAGAAGGGGATGGGCGGTTTCCGAGAGGTTCAAAAAAATATCTACGTGTATTCTCCCCTGGTTTTGCCGATCCATGGAATCTCTTCGATCCGGCGGATGAATGCCGGAATCCTGCGGGCCCAGATCCGGCGGCATCTGACCCGGCTTCATTTTCGTGAACCCATCTTCTGGACCTACAATCCACTTACGGCGACTTTCGCCGGCGAATTTAACGAAGCCCTTCTTGTTTACCACTGCGTGGATGACCTGTCCGCCTCTCCAGGAATGCCGGTGGGGGTGATCACGGCGGCAGAGGAACAGCTGGTCCGAAAAGCAGACCTGGTATTCACAACAAATCCAAACCTGCAGGAGACGCGCTCACGTTGGAATCCGGCGAACACACACTACTTTCCGAATGTGGCGGACTTTGACCACTTCTCCAAAGCCCGGAGACCCTGGCCCATTCCCCATGACATCGAGAATATCCCGAAGCCCCGGATTGGGTTTGTGGGGGCGATCAGCGACTATAAAGTGGATTTTGAGTTGATTTCTCACATCGCAGAGGTCCGACCCGACTGGCACTGGGTTCTCATCGGACAGGTTGGGGAAGGGCAGATCGGAACCTCGATCGACTCATTGCTCCGACCCAATATCCATCTGCTGGGGCCGAAGTCTTATCAGATCTTGCCGGATTACCTTAGAGGGTTTGATGTGGCTGTTCTGCCTATACAGAAAAACAATTATACTGCCTCCATGTTTCCAATGAAATTTTTCGAGTACTTGGCATCGGGAAGAACGGTGGTGGCCACGGATCTGCCTGCGCTGCGGGAGTACGCAGATGCTTGTATCATCACCCATACCCCGGAAGGGTTCATCCAAGGAATTGAGGATGTCCTCCATGGAAAGGTCCCGGACCCGAAACGGTGTCTGGAGCTGGCCCAACAACATACCTGGGAAAAGCGTCTCGACTGGATGATGGAGTTGCTGGTCAAGACATGGGAACAAAAGCATGGATCTTAAGGTCGCTTTGATCCATGACTGGCTGACCGGGATGCGGGGCGGGGAGCGATGCCTGGAGGTCTTTTGCGAATTATTTCCCGATGCCGATCTCTTTACCCTGCTTCATCATCCAGGGACGGTTTCACCCATGATCGAAAAGCATTTGATCCGCACGAGCCTCATCCAGCGCCTGCCGTTCTCCCGGCGGGCCTATCGTTACTACCTTCCGATTTTTCCGCGGGCCATTGAATCATTCGATCTTTCCGGGTATGATTTGGTTCTCAGCTCAAGCCACTGTGTGGCCAAGGGGGTTCGTGTTCCATCCAACGCGTGTCATATTAGTTACCTCCATACGCCGATGCGTTATATCTGGGACCAGTACGAGCATTACTTTGGAAAAGGACGTGCCGGTCGGCCGGTTCAAAGCATGATGCGCTTTCTCCGCCCTCGGTTACAACGTTGGGATGTTAGATCAAACGGCAGTGTCTACGCCTTCATTGCCAACTCTCGTCACGTGGCGGAGCGGATTAAAAAATACTACGGGAGGACGGCCGAGGTGATCTACCCTCCGGTGGATTTTCAGGCCTTTTCTTCATCGAACCGGGACGATGGATTCTATCTCATGGTGACTGCCTTCGCCCCTTACAAGCGGGTGGATCTGGCGGTTGAGGCCTTCAACCGGTTAAAGCGCCCTCTCAAGATCGTCGGCGCGGGCCAGGATGAAAAGCGCCTTCGAGCGATCGCCGGCCCCACCGTTGAATTCTTAGGATGGCGACCCGATTTCGAAATTCGGGAACTGTATGCCTCCTGCCGCGCCCTGATCTTTCCGGGCGAGGAAGATTTCGGGATCGTTCCATTGGAGGCGATGGCGTGTGGAAAACCGGTGATCGCCTACGGGAAGGGCGGGGCCCTGGAAACCGTGGTTCCATTACGGACGTCACGACCCGGCGGTCCAAAGCCGGAGGAGGCGGACCCTACCGGCCTGTTTTTTTATGAACAGACTCCGGAGGCATTGATCGAGGCGGTCCGTCTTTTTGAGGCCCATCGTGACCGGTTTGACCCGGTTCGGATCCGGGAGCATGTGAAGCCGTTCGACCGCACGAATTTCAGAGAGAAGATCTTTCGTTACGTCCGGATGAAGCATCAGGAGTTCAGCGAGAGCCGTCATGCTTAAAAAACACGGCGATTTTTTTAAATCCCTCTTTTTCATCATGGATCTGCTCCTGATTTCCGCGGCCTGGTTGTCGGCTTATGCGCTGCGTTTTTATACGGATCTGATCCCCGTGACGAAGGGGGTTCCTTTTTTTTGGTCCTACCTTACTCTGCTGCCCGGGGTCCTGATCATCTGGGGAATCGTCTTTAAAGCTTTCGATCTCTATCGTCCCCGTCGCATCTCCACCCATCTCTCGGAAGTCTGGGACATGACGAAGGCCTGCAGCCTGGCGACGCTCATGGTCGTCGCTTTGAGTTTCTTTTTAAGGCAGTTTGAATATTCACGGTTGGTTTTGATTCTCTTCTGGGGTTTGAGCATCGTGTTCATGACCCTCAGTCGCTGGACGTCCCGCGAGATCCTCCGGTTTCTTCGTAAAAAGGGATACAACCAACGGTATGCGCTGATCGTCGGCGCCGGAACGTTGGGTCAGGAGTTGGCGGCCAAGCTCCATCGCCACCGCGAGTTAGGCGTGCGAGTGATCGGCTACCTGACCCGCAAGCGGGAAAAGGTCGGGCAGGAGCTCCGAGAGATCAAGGTGCTGGGCAGCTATGATGAACTTCCGGAGATCCTTGCAAGCCATCCGGTGGACCAGATCTTTCTGGCGCTTCCGCATGAGGCATACACCCATGCTGAAAAGATCATCCGGTACCTTCAAGATCAGACGGTGGACGTCCGGATCGTTCCGGACCTGCTCCAGTTCATGACGATCGGAGGACAGGCTGAGCTGTTCGAAGGGCTGCCGATCGTTACGCTGCAGGCCACGCCGTTGTACGGCTGGAACCGGATCATCAAACGCGCCGCCGATACATTCCTGTCGGTCTTTATGCTACTGCTGATCTCTCCGTTGATGCTGCTGATCGCGATCCTGATCAAATGGGTATCACCCGGGCCGGTCCTGTACCGTCAGAAGCGGATGGGTTACGACGGCTGCGTCTTCGAGATGCTGAAATTTCGCACCATGCGGGTGAACGCGGAGGAGGAGACGGGCGCCGTCTGGGCCCGGCCCGACGATCCGCGGCGCACCCTGTTGGGGAGTTTTCTACGCCGGACCAGCCTGGACGAGCTGCCGCAGTTCTGGAACGTGCTCAAAGGGGAGATGAGCATTGTGGGCCCGAGGCCGGAGCGCCCGGAGTTCGTCGCAAAATTCCGTGAGACGATCCCGAAATACATGCTTCGGCACAAGATCAAGGCCGGTATAACGGGCTGGGCTCAGGTCAAGGGGCTGCGTGGGAACACCTCACTGGAGGAACGGATCAAATACGATCTTGAGTATATCGAGAGATGGTCGCTCGGATTGGACATCAAGATCATGTGGCTGACGCTTTGGAAGGGGCTCATTAATAAAAATGCCTACTAAAACACTGTGGGTCCTTGGGGCCGTCCTTCTCGGCTCCCCGCTGGTCGCGGCCTCCTCATCCACGTTGCCGCCGTCTTTTTTATCCGGCGAGCGCCTGGTTTATGATATCAGCTGGGCCGGCTTTAATGTCGGACGGGGCATTCTTGAATCCGAAGCCGGCGAACCATGGAACGGCCGCGACGTTATCCGCGTCAGCTCCACCGCCATGTCCAACAAGTTGCTCTCGTATATCTTTCCCGTCAAGGACCGGATCGAATCCATCATCGACGCGAACGGGCTGTATCCGTATAAGATCATCGTGGACCAAAAACACGGCCTTCGCAAACGATACAAAGAAATCCAGTTCGACCAGGACGGGCACACGGCCTTGATGCTCGTCAAAGGCAAGGAGTCCAGGTTCGACGTCCCGCCGCAGGTTCAGGACATCCTATCCAGCCTGTATTATTTCCGGACCCTCCCTGTATTGGAGAGCGGAACCTCGGTCTTCATCGATGTCCACGAGAGTAAAAAGAACTGGAAATTGGAGATCAAAATCCTCGGCCGGGAGACGCTCAAGACCGTGCTCGGGAAGATTCCGACGGTCAAGGTCAAGGCGATCGTGCTGTTTGAGGGAATCCTGTGGGATAAAGGCGATCTCACCCTGTGGCTGACGGATGACGCCCGCCGCATTCCCATCATGATGAGCGGCAAGATCATGATCGGCTCCATCACCGCAACGCTGACCCAGGTCGAGCGGCAACCGCTTATCCCGGCTCCCTCATGAACAGGCCCGGTCCTGATAAATATCGGCCGCTCGTTTTGAGGTCTGGGCCTGGCGGGAGAATGCCGGTATCGGGATCTGGACCAGCTCGGGCGCAGGGGCCTTCGGGTCCGTAAAAAAATAGCCGCACTGGAAATTCACATCGGCCAGATCGCGCTCATCAATCGGAAAAGCCACGCAGGGTTTGGGCCGTCCTTCGTAGACCATGCATCGTGGATTCTCATCCGTGCCGCCAAGGAACGGGCATTTGAAGACCAGCTTACAGCATTTGCCGCACTGGACGCATTCCCCTCCCCGGTGCTGCCGGATCATCTGTTCGACGTATTGGGGCCGGACGGCGCAGAGAAAAAAACGGCGGATCTTATTGCCCAGCCGTGTCAGGTGGGTGGCGGAGGCGCTGCGCATCAATTTTCTCAGTTGCCGGTTCGTCATTAGGTCCTAAAGGAATCAGCCAAGTTGTCCTCTTTCTTAGCATAGATAACGGTCCCAGTGCAATAATTTTTTTAATAAAACACTTGAACAATTACGCGAATTCATGTAAAAGAAGTGCTATTACAAACATTTCGGGAATAAATGGGAATGGATCAAGGCGAGATCTGGGCCGTGGGCGGCGGCAAGGGCGGCACGGGGAAAAGCTTCCTGGCCGCCAATCTCGGAATTACCCTTGCCAATCAGGGAAAACGCGTCCTTCTGATTGATGCCGACCTCGGCTGCGCCAATCTCCACACCTGCCTCGGCATTGACTATCCGGAAGCAACGCTGTCGGATCTCCTCACCGGCCGGATCAAGCGGATCGAACAGGCCATTGTCCCGACCGGAATCACCCGTCTCGGCCTTATCAGCGGCGCGCAGGACATCCTGGCAATGGCCAATCCGAAACACGCGCAGAAGACGCGCCTCCTCAAGCAGATACAGGAACTGGACATGGAGTACATCATCCTGGACCTGGGCGCCGGCACGTCGTTTAACGTCCTGGACTTTTTCCTGATCGCCGATCAAGGCATCCTCGCGGTTTTGCCCGAGCCGACCTCGATCGAAAACGTCTATCGCTTTATTAAAAGCGTTTTCTACCGTCGGTTTCGGAAGATCGCACGGGAGGAGGCGGTGCGGGAGATCATCGCCCAGGCGATGGATCAGAAAAACGAGAATGGAATCAAGACGCCGTACGATCTGATCAAACAGGTGGCCCGGATGGACGGCGCGGTCGGCGAGCTTCTGAAAAACGAGATGTACAGTTTCCGTCCGAAGCTGGTGGTGAACCAGGTCCGGTCGAAGGACGACATCACGCTCGGTTTCTCGATGCGAAGCTCCTGCACCCAATATTTCGGAATTACCGTGGAGTATATCGGATATGTGGAGTACGACGACCACGTTTGGCAGGCGACGAAGCGCCGCCGCCCGCTGGTGACCGAATATCCGATGTCCAGTTCGGCCCGCGGAATCAAGAGTGTGGCCGCCCGCCTTGTGACGCATGAACAATTGACGATTGACTACCTGGTCGACACCGCGCCCCGGCGATGAAGCCCCTTCGGGAACAAAACTTCTACGAACTCTTCGAGATCCCTGTGAGCGCGACACGAGAGCAGATCGAGCAGGCCTATGCGCTGGCGAAGAAGACGTACGGGGAACAGTCGTTGGCGGCCTATTCGCTGTTTGATTCCGAGGAGCGGAAAGAGATCATCCGGAAAACTCATCTGGCGTATGAGACGCTTTCGGATGAGAACCGGAAAAAACAGTACGATCGGGACGTGCTGGGATTGGCGGTTCCGGAAAAGCCGCCGCAACCCGCCGGGCCCGTCAAGACGACACCGGCGGCCGCCGCATCCGAACCGCCCAAAGACATTGCCGCGCCGGTCGAGATCGAGTCGCTCACCGGCACCCTGCTCCGGCAGGTCCGTGAGCGGCGGGGCATTCCGCTGCAGGAGATCGCCGATAAGACTCGAATCAATATCACCTACTTTGAGTTTTTGGAGCGGAATCAGTATCGTTCCCTTCCGCCCTCCGTCTACCTTCGAAGCTATGTTCTCCAGTACGCCCGGATTTTGGGTCTCGATCCCGTCCGGGTCGCCGATCGGGTCTTGTTCCTTGTCGAACAATCCAAGGGTTCTGGGAAAAGATCCGTTTAATGACGACAACCGTGAAGGGGAATGGCATGGCGGAACGTTCCGAGACTCTCTATATTAAGACAACCCACTGTGACCTGTGCGGCCGGAAACTTTGGAAGGGCTACTTCCTGATGGTGCCGGATGTCATCCAATCCATGCGGATCAAGGTCGTCTGCTGGCGGTGCAAATGGTTTGGGAAGAAATAGGGGTGCCGCCTGCGGCGCCCCTACGTCTCCGTCACGGCCCGAATCGATTCCTCCAGGATCGAAACCATCTTCTTTAGTTGCGGCAGGGTTACCGAGAGCGGCGGCAGGAGCGGCACGACGTTTCCGAGCGGCCGGAGGATCATCCCGCGTTTTAATGCCTCCTGGGCCGCCCGCCAGCCCCATCGTTCTTCCAGGGGATAAGGTTCTTTTGTCGTTCGATCTTTCACCAGTTCGACCGCTGCGATCAATCCGATTTGACGGACCTCGCCCACATGAGGATGGCCCTGAAGCGGTTTTAGAAATCGGGCCAGGGCTTCGATCTTCGGTCTGAGTTTTTCCAGCACGCGTTCCTTCTCGAAGATCTCAAGATTGGCCAGGGCCGCGGCGCAGCCGAGTTGATTTCCGGTATAACTGTGGCCGTGGAAGAAGGTCTTGAATTCCCGATACTCGCCCCGAAACGCATCATAGATCTCCTGCGTTGCCAGGGTGGCGGCCAGCGGCATATATCCGCCGGTGAGGCCCTTTGCAACGGCCATCAGGTCCGGCGTGACCCTTTCATGCTCGCTTGCGAACATCGTTCCGGTGCGGCCGAAACCGGTGAAGACCTCGTCCGCGATTAAGAGAACGTGATATCGCGTGCAGAGATCGCGGATCTGTTTTAAGTAGCCCGGCGGCCAGGTCAACATCCCGGCCGCGCCCTGGATCATCGGTTCGATGACCACGGCCGCCGTCTCAGGGTGATGCTCGGACAAAATTGTTTCGACCGCGTCGGCGCAGGCCAAGCGGCATTCCGGATAGGTCTTATTTAAAAAACAGCGATAGCAGTAGGGCGCGCCGACTTTAACCGTTGGGAACAGGAGCGGGGAGTAGAGACCGTGAAACAACTCGATCCCGCCGATGCTGACTGAGCCGATGGTATCGCCGTGATAGGCATTGACCAGCGATATGAATTTTGTCTTTCGGGGCTTACCGCGATGGCGCCAGTACTGGAACGCGATCTTGAGCGCCACCTCCATGGCGGTCGAGCCGTTGTCCGAAAAGAAGACTTTGGCCAGACCTTTCGGGGCCTTCGAAATCAGTTTCTTCGCGAGACGGATCGCCGGGACGTTGGTCAGGCCGAGAAGCGTGGAATGGGCGATCTTGTTCAGCTGGTTTTTTATCGCGCGGTCCAGCGCTGCCTTCCGGTGTCCATGCAGATTCACCCAGAGGGACGAGGCGCCGTCCAGATACCGCTTCCCGTCCATGTCGTATAGATAGACGCCCTTTCCGCGTTCAATGATCAGCGGCATTGCCTTTTCCCATTCGGCCATCTGAGTGAAGGGATGCCAGATATATCGCCGCGCATCCTCTTTGATGCTTCGGATCCCGTCTGGATCGTTTGTTGTTTTTCGTTTCATGGGATTATCATTATACTTCATGATGCCAAACCAGTAAAGGGCTCCAATCCGCCGGTGATTCGTCTTGACATCCCGGGCATTATTTTGTTATTTTTACGTGCTTCTATTCGCAATTTTCTGATCGGTCATGGCCGACACACACGAAGAGACAAACGGTTGACTTTCCAAGAGATTATTTCGGCGCTGCAAGACTTCTGGTCCCGTCAGGGTTGTGTGATACACCAGCCTTACGACCTTGAGGTGGGCGCCGGTACATTCCATCCGGCGACTTTCTTGCGAGTGCTCGGTCCGGAGCCGTGGAAGGCGGCCTATGTCCAGCCGACGCGCCGCCCCACGGACGGACGATATGGTGAAAACCCCAACCGTCTTCAACATTACTACCAGTTTCAAGTCATCCTCAAGCCCTCTCCGGAGGATATCCAGGATCGCTACCTGGACAGCCTGAAAGGACTCGGCATGGACGGCCGGGTCCATGACATTCGGTTCGTCGAGGACGACTGGGAGTCGCCCACCCTTGGAGCCTGGGGTCTGGGCTGGGAGGTGCGGCTCAACGGGATGGAGATCACGCAGTTCACCTATTTCCAGGAAGTCGGGGGCATCGAGCTTTCACCCGTTTCGGTCGAACTGACCTACGGCCTGGAACGACTTGCGATGTATCTTCAGGGGGTTGACAGCGTCTTTGATCTGAAATGGAGTGACACCGTGACCTACGGCGACGTTCATCATCAGACCGAGATCCAGTTCTCAAAACACAATTTTGAACGGACCGATCCCAAAGCCCTCCGGGAGATCTTTAATCTCTATGAAACTCAATGCCGTGAACTTATAAAAATGGACCTGCCTCTCCCGGCCTATGATGACTGCATCAAGACCTCTCATCTCTTCAACCTCCTTGACGCGCGCGGCGCCATCAGCGTCGCGGAGCGGGCCGGAATGATCCTGCGCGTCCGCCATCTGGCCAAACAGTGCGCCGAGGCCTACTGCAAAAACCGCGAGAACCTGGGCCATCCGCTCCTGCGAAGCAGGAAAGCGCGGACGAGGTCATGAAAAAATCCACGAGAGCGGGAGGCGAGCTGTTGCTCGAAATCGGAACGGAAGAAATTCCATCACGAATCCTTCCCCAGGCGCTGATCGATTTGAAGGAAAAGGCCGGCCGCATCTTTTCGGAGGCCCGGATTCCGGCTGAACGGATTGAGACCTTCGCCACGCCGAGGCGCCTCGTGATCTTGGCGACGGGCATTCCGCAAAAGCAGTCGGCGCTCGTGACCGAGGTGACCGGCCCGCCGAAGTCGGCCGCTTACGACCTCGAAGGGAAGCCGACCGCGGCCGCGACCGGCTTCGCGAAGGCCCAGGGTGTTCCGGTCGAAAGCCTGACGATCAAAAAAACCGAGAAGGGAGACTACGTCTGCGCCGTCCGGAAGCAACCGAGCGTTCCGGCGGTTCGTATTCTTAAAGATTTACTTCCAGAATTAGTCTTATCAGTTGGATTTAAAAAGATGATGCGGTGGAACGGTGAGGGCATACGATTCGCCAGGCCGATCCGCTGGATCGTTGCCGTGCTGAACGGCCGGGTGGTGCCGTTCCGGTTGGCCGGGCTGTCGAGCGGCAATCGTTCTCGCGGACATCGCTTTATGGCGAGCCGGCCTTTTACGGTGAAAAGTTGGGACGGTTATCTCAAAAGCCTCCGGCGGCATCATGTGATCCTGGACCCGGCCGAACGAGAACGGATGATTACGGATGGACTTCTCCGGTACGCGAAGGAGAAGAGAGGCAGTCTCAAAGTAGATGCCGATCTTCTCTCTCAGGCTGTTTTTCTGACCGAGGAACCGGTCGTAATGATGGGCGGTTTTGATGCAAAATATCTCGCGCTTCCGCCCGAGGTCCCGATGACCGTGATGAAGGAGCATCAGGGATACTTTCCGCTCCTGAAGCCGGCAATGGATAAATCGTTGCTGCCCCATTTTCTTTTCGTGAGCAACGTCAAAACAAGACATCCGGACCTGATCCGGTCCGGCAATGAGCGCGTCCTTCGAGCCCGGCTGGAAGACGCCCGGTTCTATTTCGAGCAGGACAGGAAACAAACATTGAAAGAACGGACGGGTCAGCTCAAGGGGCTTGTCTTTCACGAAAAACTCGGCAGCGTCTTCACGAAGATGGAGCGCGTCCAAAAACTGGCCGCGACATTGGCGCGTGAATCGGGAAGGGGCGAACAGGAAGTAGGCCGCCTTGAACAGGCGGCATTTTTGTGCAAATCGGACCTTCTTACCGGGATGGTTCGGGAGTTTCCCGGTCTTCAGGGGGTCATCGGACGTGAATATGCAAAGCTGGAGGGAGAGGATTCCGAGGTGGCCGATGCGATCTCGGAGCATTACTTTCCGCGATCTGCGGACGATCCGCATCCGCCCAGGACGATCACCGGGAAATATTTGACCGTGGCCGACCGACTGGACACGCTCGTCGGTTTCTTTGGCGCGGATCTGGCCCCAAGCGGCTCAGTGGATCCGTACGCCTTGCGGCGGCAAGGTCTTGGCCTGGTTCAGGTTCTTTTGGACAAGGCCTTCGAAGGTCTTTCATTACGAAGGGCGATCGAGTCGGCCGTAAGACTTTATTCCGACCGGGGTGTTTCACTCAAGAAAGATCTCAGTGCAATCGATGCCTCGCTTCGTCCGTTCTTGACCCAGCGAATGGAAACATACCTGGAGCGCCGGTTTCAAGACATACACGGAGGTTATCGCGTGGACCTTGTGGATGTGGTGTTGTGCCGTTCCTTTGACAACCTGCTGGACCCCTACCTGCGATTGGTCGCATTGATGTCGTTTCAGAAACAACCGGATTTTGATCCCCTGATCGTAGTCTTCAAGCGGGCCTCGCGGATCCTGCCGCCTGATTTTAAGGGGACCGTCCGTCCGGAGGCGTTTAAAGAAACGGCGGAGAAAGAATTATATCGAAATTATATCGACGTTGAAAAACAGGTAAGCGATGATATGCAGAAGCGGAATTACAGTGAGGCGCTGTGGGCGTTGTCGCTGCTCCGTCGGCCGATCGATGCGTTTTTTAACGGTGTCATGGTCATGGATGAGGATCGCGCGGTCCGGGAAAACCGCTTGGCTTTATTGCAGGGGATTACAAAGCTCTTTACGGCATTCGGTGATTTTACGCGGGTCGCGGTGGAAGAAAAAAATAAGCAGTAGACGGGGTCCCAATGGACGACCTCGAACGGCAGATGGAGTTGAGAATATACGCCCGCCGGATGACGTGGGGGCTTGTGTTTATCATCGGGCTCTTGTTCATCGGCGGACTGCGGCTCGCCGGCGTGGATCTCGATGCGATGGAATCCCGGGGAAGGTATTTCAAGCCGGATCGGCATATTTGTCTTAAGACGGGCTGGTTGGAAACGACCGTGGGTGACAAGGACCGCGCCCCGTTCTGCATGGAATGGATTGATCCGAGCGATACAAGCGGCAACACGCATCCATTGATCCAGACCGATCTGGTGATCGTCAAAGACAATGGTGGAAAGATTCGTGCACAGCACAGGCGAGGGGTGAACTATCCGTTGATTGGGACGATCCTCTTTCTGGCGATTCTAATCGTGATCGGAAAGCAGGTTCAAAAACGGTTGATCGAGAAACGGCGGATTCGACTGGGCCTGACGGGAACGACAGGAGAATAATCTGTGAAACAGAAAAAATATGTCTACTCTTTCGGCGGCGGCCAGGCCGAGGGTCGGGGAAGCATGAAAGATCTTCTCGGAGGCAAAGGCGCCGGCCTGGCCGAGATGACGCGATTGGGGATTCCGGTCCCGGCCGGCTTTACGATCACCACGCAGGCCTGCCTTGAATATTTTGATAACGGAAAACGGTTCCCGAAGGGGATGTGGGAGCAAGCCCTCCGCGATCTCAAAAGAGTAGAGCAGGGGATGGGGATGGCCTTCGGTGATTCCGAGCGGCCGCTGCTGATTTCGGTACGGTCGGGGGCCAAGGCCTCGATGCCTGGAATGATGGACACCGTGCTCAACCTGGGATTAAACGAGCCGACGATGAAGGGCATCATCCGGAAAACCGGGAATGAACGGTTCGCCTACGATGCCTATCGCCGCTTCATCACGATGTTCGGCGGCATCGTGATGAAGATAAATCGTGAGCGGTTCGAGCATCTTCTGGACGAAGAGAAGAGACGGAAACGGGTCAAGCTGGACACCGATCTGGGCGCCGACGCGATGAAATCCCTCGTCGGTCAGTACAAAAAACTGGTGAAACAGGAGACCGGCCGCGAGTTTCCGGAAGATCCGTACGAACAGCTCCGGATGGCGATCAACGCCGTTTTTAATTCCTGGTTCGGGGCCCGCGCCGTGACCTATCGCCGGATCCATGGGATCCCGGACGGCTGGGGCACCGCGGTGAATGTCGTGGCGATGGTTTTCGGGAACATGGGCGACACCAGCGGAACCGGTGTGGCATTCACACGGAACCCATCGAACGGAGAGCGGCGAGTCTTCGGCGAATGCCTGATGAATGCCCAGGGAGAGGACGTCGTGGCCGGGATCCGGACGCCGCTGCCGATCGAGGCGCTGGCAAAAACAGTGCCGTCGGCCTATCGGGAACTTCTGCGCGTCTTCAGAAAGCTGGAACGTCATTACCGGGACATGCTGGATCTGGAATTCACGATTCAGGAGGGGAAGCTCTATATGCTCCAGACCCGCGTGGGAAAACGCACCGGGCTGGCGGCCGTCAGGATCGCGGTGGACATGGTCAAGGAGAAATTGATCACGAAGCAAGAGGCGATCCTTCGCGTCTCGCCGGATCAGATTGCACAGTACCTTTATCCGATTTTTGATTCAAAAGCGGAGTCGGCGGCCCGTTCGGTTGGAAAGGGACTGCCGGCCGGTCCGGGCGCGGCGGCCGGAAAAATCGCGTTGACGCCGGACAAGGCGATGGCGATGCGCGCGAGCGGTGAGCGCGTGATCCTGGTCCGGCGCGAGACCAGCCCGGATGATATTCACGGCATGGATGCGGCCTTGGGTTTTCTAACGGCGAAAGGCGGGATGACCTCGCATGCGGCCGTCGTGGCGCGGCAGATGGGCAAGGTCTGCGTGGCGGGTTGCGAGGCGGTCGAGGTGAATGAAGGAAAGTCCACCGTGAAGATCGGGCCGGCGACGCTGAAAGAGGGCGACTATCTTTCGATCAACGGTTTTACCGGGCGGGTCTACGCGCAGGATATTCCCGTCGTCTCGTCCGAGGTGACACAGGTCATCCAGGGAAAAATGAAGCCGAATCAGTCCGAGAAGTACCGCTATTTCTCAATTCTTCTAAACTGGGCCGATCAGATCCGGCATCTCCGCATCCGGGCCAACGCCGATATCCCGGATCAGGCCATCATCGCACGGGGGTTCGGCGCCGAAGGGATCGGGCTGTGCCGCACGGAGCATATGTTCTTTGCGGAGGACCGCATCCCGATCATGCAGAAGATGATCCTGGCACGGACCCGCGAGGATCGGGAGCAGTATCTGGACAAGCTTCTTCCGTTGCAGAAGAGCGATTTTCTCGGTCTGTACCGCGAGATGCAGGGATATCCCGTCACGATCCGTCTGCTGGATCCGCCGCTGCACGAGTTTCTGCCCAAGCGCGAGGAGTTGATGGTCGAGATCGCCCGGCTGGAAGTCTCGAACGGCGATCAGACATTGCTGCAGGAAAAACGAAAGCTCCTGGCCCGTGTCGAGGAGCTGCACGAATTTAATCCGATGCTGGGCCTGCGTGGATGCCGGCTGGGGATCACGATGCCCGAGATCACACAGATGCAGGTCCGCGCCATCATGGAGGCGGCCTGCGAGATCGCGCGCGAGGGGAAAAAGATCGTGCCGGAAATCATGGTCCCGCTGGTCGGGATGCTGACCGAGATGAAGGCCCAGAAGGACCTGGTCCGGAAGACCGCGGACGAGGTGATCAAGCAGTACGGCGTCAAGCTCAAATACCTCGTCGGCACGATGATCGAGCTGCCCCGGGCGGCCGTGACGGCCGGCGAGATCGCGAAGGAGGCCGAGTTCTTCTCGTTCGGGACGAACGACCTGACCCAGACGACCTTCGGATTTTCGCGCGACGACGCGGCCAAGTTCATCCAGTTCTACATGACGACGGCCGACCTCTGCCCGAACTGCCACGGTTCCGATGTGGACAAGAAAACGAACACCTGTCGCACCTGCGGATTCGTCATCACGGAGCAACCGGCCAACATCATCGGATTCGATCCGTTCGCCACCCTCGATCAGGAAGGCGTGGGCGGTCTGATGCGACAGGCGGTTCGGGCCGGCCGGAAGGCACGCCGGGAGATCAAGCTCGGCATTTGCGGCGAGCACGGCGGTGATCCGGCCTCGATCGAGTTCTGCCACCGGATCGGGCTGGACTACGTCAGCTGCTCGCCCTACCGCGTCCCGATCGCGCGCCTCGCCGCCGCGCATGCGGTGTTGAAGAACAAAAAATAAAAAACCGGGAAAGATGTCTAAAGAGACCTGAGTGAAACCGAGAGACCGCAGTTCTGAGTGGTTTGTGCCCCGATGGGGACCCCTTAAATTCAGGATCTTTGTCGGTCTCCTTTTCCTCCCTTATACCGGGATGGTTCTTTCCTTCACCGTGATCGGCTCGATGCTGGCCGATACCATCCACTGGGATCGTGTCGTGGCCGCGTTAGTCGTCTACTTTTCAGGCTTAGGGATCGCGGCTCACGCTCTCGACGCCCTCGGAAGTAAAAAGATCAAACCCTGGGGTGAACATTTTACTCGAACGCAGTTATGGACGATGGCCATGGGGGCTCTGGCGGTCGCCTATGCGGTTGCGATCTACTATATCCTTACCCGCGACATTCATCTCCTGTGGATCCTCGCCCTCCTCGAAGGCTTTTTTGTCTTTGCCTACAACCTCGAATGGTTTAACGGGAAATTTCACACCGATGGCTGGTTTTCTTTCTCCTGGGGAATGCTGCCGGTGCTGGCGGGCTATATCATCCAGACCAACCAGATCTCCCTCTCTGCGATGATCATGGCTGGTGCGATGGGGTTGTTGAGCTATGTGGAAATTTCGGCCTCGCGGCCCTATAAAGAACTGAAGCGGCGGCTTCACCAGGGGGAGGGCGCGGCGGCCGATCTGCCGGTCGAGCATCTGAATCAGTACGAAAAGATCCTCAAGGCGATCAGTTTCGGCGTGATTCTCCTGGGCCTCGGTCTGTGGATCTCACGTTTCTGGCCGTAACGATGGCGGCGGAGCCGACGATCAGGCGTTCCACGGTGATATGGGTAAAGCCTGACTCTCTCAGCAAGGCGATAAGGTCGGGGAGCCAGGTGGTGTTTCGGACCACCTCGGGAAGTTCGTGGAAGATCGTACGCCAGTTGGGATACATTCGACTTCCAACCGTCCGGAGCAGCTTAAAGTAAAATTCCCACAGAGAAGCGACAAATCGGTTTGAGGGATAAGTGAAGTCATGCATCACCAGAACGCCATTCTCCTTGAGCAGCCTTTTCATGTTTTGGGCGAGTGTCTTGAGATCGGCATATTTGGGCAGGTAGGAGGCCGTGATGCAATCAAACGGTTCGTCAAAAAACGCCTCTTCAGCCCGCCGGTGGACGAACTCAGCATTAGCGACCTTTCCTCTTTCGGCCTTTTCCCGTGCGATGTCGAGATACTCCTCTGTTATATCCACCCCGATCACACGACCCTGGGGGAAGCGTCTGGCAATCGCGAGCGTGACGATTCCGGTTCCGCAGGCCAGGTCGAGCACCCTCCTCGAATCCGACGGGACCCTGGCCAGGATCTTTTTCTTCCAGACCGGATCACACCCGAACGTTCCCACCTTGACCATGACGTCATAGGTGGCCCCCGTTCTCCGGAACAGACGCTGAACCAGTTCTTGTCGTGGATCCGTCATAGGTTTTCTTACGATAGATGCCTTTTGGGATGTTGTCAAGCGGCTTGACTCTTTTCGGTCTTTCCCTTTATAACAAGGGCGGATGATGTCTAAAATGATGACCGATGAGATCTATATGCGCCGGGCGCTTGAGTTGGCCGGGAAGGCCCGGGGCCGGACGAGTCCCAATCCAATGGTCGGCGCGGTCGTGGTCCGGGCCGGTGGCGTGGTGGGTGAAGGTTACCATCGGCGTGCCGGCGGACCTCATGCCGAGGTCATTGCCTTGAAGAAGGCCGGCCCTAAGGCCAAAGACGCCACGCTCTATCTCAATCTTGAGCCCTGCGGCCATCTCGACAAACGCACCCCGCCCTGCGTGCCGCTCATAATGAAAAGTCAAATTAAGCGAATCGTCATCGCCATGCGGGATCCCAATCCCAAGGTAAACGGGAAGGGTATCGCGTTTCTGCGTCGTGCCGGGGTTCAGGTCACGGAAGGAATCTTGAAACGGGAAGCCCTGCGACTCAATGAAATATATGTCAAGTATATTACGACCGGCTTGCCGTTCGTGATCTCGAAGACCGCGATGAGCCTTGATGGGAAAATTGCATCGTCGAACGGTTCGACGACCTGGATCACGGGCGGGAAGGCCCGGTGGGAGGCCCACCGCCTCCGGAATCAAGTGGACGCTGTTTGGGTCGGGATCAACACTGTTTTGACGGACGATCCCCGGCTGACCACGCGCCTTCCCGGAGGAAAAGGCCGTGACGCCCACCGTGTCGTCGTTGACAGCACACTGAAACTTCCGTTGACCGCCCGTCTGTTGACCCAACAATCAAAAGCCAAAACGATTATTGCAACCACCCGGCGCGCCCATCCCGACAAAATACGCGCGCTTGTACAAGCAGGCGCGACGGTTTTAATCGTCAAAGATCGGGACAGGCGGGTTGATCTTTCCGAGCTGATGACCGAGCTCGGTCGGATGGGGATCACCAGCATATTGATCGAGGGCGGGGGTGCGGTGAACGCGTCGGCATTTCGCTCCGGTATCGTGGACAAGCTCATCTGGTTTATCGCGCCTAAAATTATCGGACGAAAGGACGCCGTGGCCGTTCTGGAAAGACCCGCGCGGACGGATTCGAATCAAACCATCCTGGTCCGCGACCTTTCTGTGATACGGGTCGGAGAGGATTTCATGCTGGAGGGCTATTTGTGAAAATTTTTGTGACCGGCGGCACCGGTTTTGTCGGCCGGGAGGTGGTCCGTCAACTTTGCGGGGCCGGACATAAGGTCGGTTGTCTTGTCCGCGATGTCGAGCGTGCAAAAGGGCTTCTGCCGGCGGCGGTCGTGCTGCATCCGGGGGATCTGACCGAGCCGTCCGGCCTTCGGGCCGGTTTAAAAGAATACGAGGCGGTGGTCCATCTCGTCGGGATCATTGTCGAGAAAGGCCGGTCAACGTTCGAACGGATCCATGCCCAGGGAACGGCTGATCTGGTACGGGCCGCGACGGAGGCCGGAATCCGGCGGTTCGTTCATATGAGCGCGCTGGGCAGCCGCCCGAACGCGGTCAGCCGTTATCATCAGACTAAGTATCAGGCCGAGAAGACCGTGATCCAAAGCGGGCTGGACTGGACGATCTTCCGGCCATCCGTGATCTTCGGACCGGGTGATCAATTTGTGAATCTCCTGGCCCGGATCATCCGACTCGCGCCTGTCATTCCGATCGTTGGACAAGGAACGAGCCGGCTTCAGCCGATCAGCGTGCGGAATGTGGCGTCCTGTTTTGCGCTTGCGATCGGCAATCCCTTGAGCTATCGGAAGGCCTACGACCTCGGCGGACCTCAGGCCCTGACGTATAATCAGATCGGCCAAATCATTGCCGACGTCCTTGAGAAAAAGAAAAAGGCCGTTCATATTCCGGTGCCCCTGGTCAAACCGGTCGCGTTGATCTCGGAATGGTTTTTGCCCAACCCGCCGATCACGCAGGAGCAGTTGATCCTGCTTCAGGAGGATCATGTCTGCGATCCAACCGACGCGGTTCATGACTTTGATCTGGCGCTGCAGCGTTTTGAAGCAGGGATACGCGAATTTCTTAAACCATAAAAATAAGGATGATGTTCAGATAATTAAAACTATTAGGTTATTTCTTAGTTTATATTCGGACGGTTTGGTTCTGAGGAATGACATTATTCCATGAAGCCGAAGACTGCTTATGAATCGTCCTTCCGACTGCTCTGTGTCATCAGCCTGCTGGCTTTTATCAGCTACGACCTGATCCGCTCGCCTCTGCTGCCCCTGTTTGCGGAGCGGCTTGGGGCACGGCCGGAAGCGATCGGCCTGATCGTGGGCATCTCGACCGTCACCGGCATCCTCTTCAAGCTCCCGGCCGGAACGGTATCGGACCTTCTCGGCCGCCGCCGGCTTCTTTTAATCGGGCTGTCCGTTTTCGCCATTGCGCCGTATTTCTATTTCGGGGTGACCCAGGTCTGGCAGCTCACCGTCCTACGCGCCTTTCACGGGCTGGCTACCGCGATCTTTGCGCCGGTCGCGATGGCGGTGGTGGTGGACCTGTTCCGCGAGGGACGGGGAGAGGCGTTGAGCTGGTATTCCTCCTTCAGCCAGGCCGGCCGTTTATCGGGCCGGACGGTCGGGGGATATCTCCTGGTCTGGTTCGGTTTTTATCAAACCTTTGCAATCAGCGCCGTGATCGGTCTAATGCTCATCGCGCTTTTTTTGACGTTAAAACTTCCGGAAGATCAACCCGCGGCGCTGGTCGTGCGGCACGAGTCCTCCGTGGCGCTTCTCCAGGGCCTCCGGGAAGTGGCGGGCGACCGGCGGGTTTTGATTACGAGCGGCATGGAGGCGATTCAGATGACGGCATCGGGGGCTCTCATGGCCTTCCTTCCGTTGTACGGGATCAAGGCCGGCCTTCATGCCGGAGAGGTCGGGCTGCTGTTCGGCGCGATGGGCATTGCTTCGATACTGGCGAAACCGGTGCTGGGCCGGATCTCGGACCGGATCGGCCGCCCTCCGCTGATCATTACGGGTCAACTCATCTGCGCGGCCGTCATGATCGCGATTCCCTGGACGGCCGGTCTTGCGGGGCTGCTTTTTCTGTCGCTGATCTTCGGTTTTGGCGAGGCTGTGATCGGATCATCCACCTCGGCGATGGTGGCGGACCGGTGCAAGGAGAAATCGTTGGGCTCGGCGATGGGCGTCTTTGGAACGATCATGGACATCGGCCATGCCGCCGGGCCGATCCTGACCGGATTCCTGATCGGGATCTACGGATATGCCGGCGCGTTTTCCGGCATCGGGATTCTTCTGGTCTTAACGACCGTCCTGTTCATGAGAAGTTTCCGGACTGCTTAAGAGTTATTTCCGATCCGCGTTTTGACACCCCGAATCGTCCTCTGGTATGATGAAGCGCATGTTTACCGGGATCATTGAAGAAATGGGCGTCGTTCAGGTCTTCGACCGTCTGAAGAGGTCGCCCCAATTATCCGTCCTGGCCATGACGGTGATGGAGGATCTGGCCGCGGGCGACAGCATCACGGTGAACGGCGTCTGCCTGACCGCGACGGGGAGGACGGACAAGAAATTTACGGCAGATGTTTCAGCGGAGACATTGACCGTCACAAATCTGGGCTCGCTGAAGGTGGGTGACGCCGTCAATCTCGAGCGCGCCGTGCGGGTGAACAGCCGGCTGGGCGGGCATCTTGTGAGCGGGCATGTTGACGGCGTCGGCCTGATCCGGGACCGCCGCCAGGAGGAGGACGCATGGCTCCTCACGATCGAAATCCCGAAAGAGCTGCTGCGATACTGCATCAAGAAAGGATCGATCGCCGTTGATGGGATCAGCCTTACGATCAATCAGGTCACCGATAAAGATATTCAGGTCGCGATTATTCCGCACACCGGCAAGATGACCACTCTCGGACTCAAAGGAGTCGGGACGACAGTCAATATCGAGTGCGACCTGATCGGGAAATATCTGGAACGCCTTCTTCTTGAGCGCGGTTCGGAAGGACCTCCGCAAAAAGTCGACCGCGACTACCTCAAGCGCAAAGGCCTTCTCTAGATCCGAGCTTGACAATCTATTCTGTGGTCTGTTATAGATAGCAACACATAAAACATTCAGGTGAAGGGAACCCCGTTAAAATCGGGGGCGGTCCCGCCGCTGTGAGTGGGGACGAAGCCTGCAAGATGTCACTGTTCTCAAAAGAGAACGGGAAGACGCAGGCGGAGGATGATCCACAAGCCAGAAGACCTGCCTGAATGAGCGGCTCGTTTCTCTCCGACCGAAGAGGGGAGATGAGCCCACCTTAGGGTGAAGAAGCAGGGTGCAATCCTCAAGGGCGTTTTCCAGGCCTTTGAGGATTTTTTTTGGATTAATCAGGTCCGCAAACATCAACATAAGGAGGAATTGCAATGTTAAATGTACGTTTTATCGCGCTCGTTGGAATCGTGATCCTGGCCGCGGTGATGCGCATCATTCCCCACCCGCCGAATTTCACACCTATCTCGGCCATGGCGCTCTTTGGGGGCGCCTCCTTTCCTAACACGGGAGTCGCTTTTATTGTACCGTTGGCGGCCATGTCTTTGAGCGATCTTTTCCTCGGCGGATTCCATGCCACGATGCCGTTCGTCTACGGCAGCTTTGCGGTGTCTGTCTGCCTGGGATTGTGGATACGGCAGCGGCCCTCCGTGCTTAGAATAGGCGCTGCGGCACTGATCAGCGCCGTGTTGTTCTTCGTGATCTCGAACTTCGGGGTATGGCTCGTCGGGGGTCTTTATCCCAGATCGGCGGAAGGCCTCATCGCCTGTTACGTTGCGGCTATTCCGTTCTTCAGGCAGACCCTCTTGGGA
>CAKKOZ010000089.1 GCA_919901335.1 Nitrospiria bacterium
CAGACACGGGGGTCTGCCCCTACTTTTCGTGACAGGACAAACAGATCGCGCTTCCCATATTCGGCTGATGCCCCCAGATCGCGTTCGTTGTTCCGGCAAAAACAACCGGCAGGGTGTCGGTCGGCGAAAGGTTCTGGTTGACCCACCCCGGCACGCCGCTCGGCAGTCTTAAGAATGAAACACGGGGGGCATGGGGATTGTGACAGGACGCGCATTCGATAAAGTAACGCCCCGGCTGCTCGGTGGAAGGATACGCCCGCAGCCGGTCCCGTTTTTCAAGCGGCCAGATCATCGGTTGCTGGGCGCCGGTCCGGCTGATGAAGGCCACGCTGGCGCCATCGGTTCCGCCGTCCAATTTGGCCGTGGTCAGGCCCGAACAGATCTCGGCAAACTGGAAATCCGTCAGGCACGGAATTTCCATTCCGATCGGGTGATCATCCCGAAGATCCAGCCCCAGATTCGGAAAGGGTTGGGCCCCCTCGCTTCCGGCGCCCGGTCCATGAACCAGGTCATGAAGGCCTCCCGAAAAAGGGCTGTCCGAGGTGGGTTCCACGTCGGTGGAATTCCGGAGTCCTTCGGCGAAGGACGAGCTCCCATCCACCAACCCGCCCCCGATAAAGTCGATCGTCGGATTGCTGATACCCGGGCCCCGGCCGGCGCCCAGATTGGCCGAGATCAACCCGCCGGATCCCGGCCCGTTGATCAACGAATCAAACGCGATGCTCCCGTCATGACACGACAGGCAGGCCAGGGATACGCCTTTGGGCCGATGGGTTCCGGCGAAATCCTGGGCATCAAAAGTCGGAGAGCTGTAGACCTCATACACGGCGTCCTCCGGCAGAAGGCGGTTCCAGAGCGGCGCATGGCCCGTGGCGGTCGAGTTGCCGCCGTGCGGCGTATGACAGAAGACGCAGATCTCGGTCGTGCCAGTCGCGAGGATATCCGGGTTGGAGGAAAGGTTGTGCTTGGTGCGGCTCACGTCTTCCGACAATCTTACCTCGTGACTGGCCAGGACCCGCGACCCCGTCAAAACCATCAGGAGCAGGCCGATTGCAATCCCGCTGATCCGCTGCGTGCTCATGATTGGACCTTATTTCACCTCTTTGGGGGCCTCTTTTGGGGCCTCTTTTGGGGCTTCTTTTGGGGCTTCTTTTGGGGCCGCTTCTTTTATTTTTTTGGCCTCCTCCGGATTCCTGGCCTTGTAGTTCTCACTTATGTATTGATAGATGTTAATTCGATGATTGTATTGATCCGCCACATAAATCCGGTCGTCCTGATCAATGGCCATGCCGGCCGGCAGCCAGAGTTCTCCCGGCTGATTTCCGAACCCGCCGAAGAAAAGCAGAAGCTGGCCCTCCGGATTGAAGATCTGGATATTGTTGAACGAGGCGTCCACCACGTAGAGGTTTCCCTCCGAATCCACGGCGATCCCCTTCGGCTTGGCAAACTTGCCGAGTCCCGTCCCGATCCCGCCGAATTGCATCACGAATTTTCCATCGGCATCAAACGCCTGGACACGGAAATTGAAGGTGTCCATCACATACAACCGGCCGTCCCGGTTCATCGCGATATTCGTCGGCCAGTTGAGCTGGCCCGCCTCGACGCCGCGTCCCCCAAAATCAAACAGAAAGGCCCCGTCCTGGGAATCAAACACCGAAACGTTATGCTTCTTCGTGTCCACGATGTAGACACGATTCAGGTCGTCATTGACCACAATGCCCACCGGTTGGTCAAAGCGATCCTTTCCGCCGATCCCCAGAAGGAATTGGCCGTCGCGATCGTACACCACGGCCCGATTCTGAAGCGTGTCCGTGACGTAAATCCGGCCGGCGGAATCCGTGGTGACTCCCATCGGCTTGACCAGCACGCCCGGGCCTTCCAGCCCGATCAGCGTGAATTTCTTTTTTTTCTCGTCAAACACAAGAACGGCCGGCCACGCGCTGTCCGTCACGAAGAGCCGCCCCTCCCGATCCCTATGAACGGCGTAGGGTTTGGCCAGACGCGCGTCCGACCGGGCGCCCATGATCCCCTCGCCGAGCACCTTCCCAAAACTTTGTTTTTCAACATCCCGCGAGCTGCTGATGCTTTTTACGAATTTTATTTTCGGCTCGTCCGGCGGCAGCGGCCAGGTCAGCTCGACCGGCTTCGGTGTCGCACACCCGGCCAACAACCCCATCACCACCATGAAGGGTACCAGTGGCATCGTTTTTCCACTGTGACGATTTCGCTGAAAAGCTAAATTGCGCATGGGATCCACTCGCCTCTATTTTTGATGACAGGTTAGACACAGGGCGCTGGACCGGTTTGATGTCCGCAGAAACGGGTCCCGCCCCTCGATATTTTTTTCATCCGGATCATGGGGATCATGGCACGATGCGCATTGAACCTTGTCGTCATTGAATGTCTGGATGCCGTTGGGAAACGTCCGGCCCCCGTCGTCTTTCGCAATCAGGGGTTGATTGAAGGCCGAGTCCTGGCTGAAGGTCGGATAGGGAATCGAAATCGGATGGTCGTCTTTCAGGTTCTTGGTCAGGTATCGGACCGTCGCATCATGAGCGCCGCTCAATCCGCCATACGCCCCCCGCTCCCGATTGTGACATTTCCCGCAACTGTCCGATCCCACGCCGCCCTCCGGACTCATGCGATAATGGACGCCGGCGTCAAACCAGTCGTGAAATTTCGGTTTGTTCAACACGGCATCCACCGCCACGGACCCATCATGACAGGAAAGACAGCCCAGGGAAATTCCATCGGGGGCCTGGTTGGATGTGACCGAATCCATATTCGGGCTGGAGTACATCTCATAACCGAGCAGGCTTGGACTCTCGCGGTTCCAGAGCGGCGCCCCGGTGCTTGCGTTGTGGGGGGTGTGACAGTAGACGCAGGTTTCCCGGTAGTCATTGAACGTCCCGCCGGTCATCGGACCGGTCTCGCTGCCGTATCCTCTCATGTTCAAGGCCGAAAGGTCATGTCGCGAACCGATGATGGTACCGCCTAGGGCAGATACCGCCGCCCCGATGAGCCCTCCGCCGATGATCAGTCCCGCTGCAACAAGTCGGGCGGTACCGTTGGCCCGCCGTGCGGCATTGTTTATCCGCTGTGAGATCATCATGACATATCAAGTCTACCCGGGGGACCCGATTCGGTCAAGGAATTCCGACTCAATGAATACCGTAGGCTACAGAATATATCCGGTTCTGTCAAGAAAAAACCGGCGCGAAGCCGGTTGGGTCTCACCGCGGACAAACGATACCGCTTGCGCCTGTTATAAAGCAGAAAACCCCTCTAACTTGCTGATGCCTTTCAACGTGCCGAACCATTTAAACCCCTGGGCATCCGCCACGGCCGTGAAAACCCCGTCGTCCACCAAACCGTCCTTTGACGTGTACCTTTTCCATCGGCCTTGACTCAAGACGCTCACGCCGCCGTCGGTGGCAACGTACAGCGTGTCATCCCGATCGACCAGGATGTCCGAGATGAAGTTGCCGGACAATCCATCCCGTGTCGTGTAAGTCGTCCAGGTTTTTCCGTCAAAACGGCTCAAGCCCGCCCCCCAGGTTCCGAACCATTTATTGTTTCGGGAATCAACCGCCGCGGCCAGAATGTAGTTGGGATTGTAACCCTCGGCCTCTTTTCCCGGCGTGGTTCGATGATGAAAACTGGGGTTGGCGATCTTCTCATAGGAACCGATCTGCTTGATATCCGCGCCCAGACCGTCCTTGTGCGTGTAGCTCACGAACCGCCCTGCCTCGCCGGCCGACCGGCGGCCGTCATACCGTGTCACGCCGCCTTCCGTCCCCAGCCAGATCACCCCGTCGCGGTCCATCGTTAGCGCGTAGACCCAGTCGTCAATAATCCCGTCGGCCTTGGTGTAACTCGTCCATCGGGCTCCGTCCAGGATGCTGACGCCCTTCCAGTTGGCCACCCACATCCGACCGTCTCGATCGAATAAGATGTCGTAAACGTAGGGATCAGCCAGGTCCGGGACCGTATAGGAACGCCAGCTCTTTCCATCAAACTTCGCCAGCCCCCCCCCGTGCGTCCCGATCCACTTATTCCCCCGGGAATCAATTTTGACGGTTGTGACAATGTCCGACACAAGACCGTTTTTGCCGTCATATCGGGCGACGATCCGGTCCTGGATCAAATCGTACCGGATCAATCCCTGATCCGTGCCGACCCAGACGTCATTCCCTTCAAAGGCCAGGGCAAAAACGCTTGTGTTGATCTCGTAATGGGTCCAGACCGGATGGGTCGGAACGGAAGGGTCCGATGAGGCACAGCCGCCGAGGGTCAGGACGGAAACCGTTCCCAAAAAGAAAGATAAGAGGCCATGACGATCCATAGGATTATGATTTAGAGGGTTCGCATCATGCGCGCATTTATACAACAGACCTTTGTCCATGTCAAGCGCAAGAAGCCGCCTCCCATTCCGAGGACGGGTGGGTGCCGGTGGGTCGCTTGACATCTCAATAAACTCCATGTAGGATGCGCCAATTGCTGCCGGGTTATGGTCGCAGCCACGGGATAAACGTTTTCTCGGAAAAGGGAGCGGGCGATGAAAAAGCAGCGGTGGGTGGGTGTCCTCCTTTTACCGATTATGATGGTCGGATTTCTCCTCGCCTTTGACGTCTCGACGGTTTCCAAAGCCGAATACGGCGACATCACCATGAACCGATACGCCGAAAAGACCGGGATGCCGCCCGTTGTTTTTCCGCACTGGTTTCATCGAATCCGGTTTAAATGCAAAGTCTGTCATCCGGCCATTTTTGAGATGCGGCAGGGCATCAACGACGTTACGATGGCCAAGATCGTTAAGGGTGATTTCTGCGGAAAATGCCACAACGGCCGCATCGCCTGGCCTCCGATTTACTGCGACCGGTGCCATTCCGGGAAGAGCGATATTACGATTCCAAAAGCCAGGGGATTTGTAAAATAGAGGAGAAAGTCCGATGGGGTCCAAGTCCCTCAAGCGAGGGGTGGCCGTCTTGATGATTGCAGGATCGGTCCTTTACCTCAATACCTGCGCACCGTCACCGCCCGCTTCGCTTAAGAAACCTACCGCGGCGCCACAGCTCAAGAATGCCCCTGCCCCGGAGCCGTCTGCAGGGGAGACACCGACCCGGACCCAAACCGACTTTCCGTGCGACCCGATCTACCTCAGCGGCATCACCGGTCAGTGCGCCGGTACGGGTGACCCCGCCGGTTTCGCCGGAGAAGCGGACCAGGCAGGCCGTGCGGTGCAGGCCCCCGCTCTTGAATTGGCGGACTTGCCAAAAGATCGTTATGGTTTAGTTGACTGGGCCAAGGCGATTAAAACAGGCAAGATCAAACCACTCGATTCATTGGATCCCAACGAGAAGCCGACGCCCGCTTTTAACTTTAACGTCGTGATTTTCACCAAGAGCCAGTTCCAACCGGACGTGATCTTCCCCCATTATGTTCATACTCTCTGGCTGACCTGCACCAACTGCCATCCGTCCATCTTCGCCATGAATGCCAAGGAAAACAATAAAGTGATGACCATGCCCCGGATTGCCGCCGGAGAATTCTGCGGCCGCTGCCACAACCGGGTTGCCTTCCCGTTAAGTGACTGCGAACGTTGCCATGTCAAACCGAAGAACGAACCGCCGGTTGATACCAAAGGCGAGTTTGGGTTCGTCTATAAAGGCCCGGTGAATCATCAGGCCGAAAAATGGCCCCGGAAAGATCCGCTTGTGGACAAGTGATGCGACCTTTTAAAAAGTTGGTTTT
>CAKKOZ010000090.1 GCA_919901335.1 Nitrospiria bacterium
ATAGACTATGAAGAACCCTGCGGGTGGAAGCGTCTCGCGGGACCGATTTTACGGATACCACTCGGCTTTGTTTTTTGGAACGTACCAGTCGGTGGGGAAGTTGTACCAGATACCGATGGGCGACGGAGAGATGCCCTTGAACCGCTTGTGCAGGACCGGCAGCGCGTCGGGATAATATAAAAAGGTGTAGGGCTGGTCTTCGGCGATGAGGGCATGAATCCGGCTGTAAATTTTCTTCCGCTGCTCCTGGTCGCAGGTCTTGCGGCCTTCCAGCAGCAGGCGGTCCACCTCCGGATTGCTGTACGAAACGAAATTGAACTCCCCTTCCTTCGTCTTGCTTGAATGCCAGATGTCGTAGGAATCCGGATCGCGCCCCAACGACCAGCCCAGGATGATCACCTCGAACTTTTTCTTGTCGATAAACTGATGGAGGAAGGCCTGCCATTCGAGGATGCGGATCTCCACTTTGATGCCGACCTGCTTCAGATCCTGCTGGATGATCTCGGCCGTCTTGGCCCGCTCTTCGTTTCCTTGATTGGTCATGAGCGTAAAACTGAACGGCTGTCCGTCCTTGTCCAGGATCCCGTCGTTGTTCGTATCCTTCCAGCCGGCCTCGGCGAGAAGCTGTTTGGCCTTTTCAGGATTGTAGTCGTACTTCGGCACGTCCGGGTTATAGGCCCAGGATTCGGGCGGAACCGGCTGCGTTGCCGGACGGCCGATCCCAAACAAGACGCCTTTGATCACGGACTGCCGGTTGGTGGCATACGCGATCGCCTGACGGACCCGCTTGTCCTTGAAGCGGGGATCAAGAAGATTATAACCCATGTAGGTATAGGCAAAGGCCGGGTACCGGTATTTATTGAAGAACTGCTTGAAATAGGACGTGTCGGTCTGGCGTTGGTTCTGCAACGGACTCAAACCCATATAATCCAGCCCGCCGGCCTTCAGCTCCAGGAACATCGTCGCGTTGTCCGGAATGATCCGGTAGACGTACTCCGCCACGCGCGGCTTTCCTTCAAAGTAGGTCTCGTTCGCCGTCAGGACGATCTTCTGGCCGGTCACCCATTCCTTGATCCGATAGGGGCCGGTGCCGATCGGCTTTCGGTTAAATTCGGTCGTGTTGAGATCGGCCTTCGAAAGTAGATGTTTCGGGATGATTCCCATGCCCCAGCTCGCCAGGCCCGGCGCGAAAGGCTCTTTATAGGTAACATGAAGGGTATACGGGTCCGGGGCCTCGATCTTCTCGACGCGCTCAAAGTCGCCGCTGTAGGGCGTGGCCACCTTGGGATCGATCGCTTTTTGATAGGTAAACAGTACATCGGCCGAGGTGAATTCCGGACCGTCCTGCCATTTCACCCCTTTTCGAAGCTTGAAGGTGACCTTTCGGCAATCCGGCGAGGCCGTAAATGACTCGGCAAGATCCCCGACCAGATTGATGTTCTTGTCGTACTTCACCAACCCGTTGAAGATCCAGCCGCTGATCTCGCCCGAAGCCGAATCCGATGCCAGCATCGGAATCAACCGTTGAGCATCCCCGATCGAACCCAGCACAACGGCGTTCGGCTTTTCCGGTTCTTTCGAGGAAGCGACGCCGGCAAAGAACCACAGCGCTGCGGCGATGAGTAGGGTGGCGGGCAGCCGGTTTATCATCGCATCGGTCAGGGAGCGGTCTTCGGCGCGGTTTCCGGCGAAGGCGCCGGGGTGACGGCCTGGCCTTCTATCGGGGCTTGCGGCGCCGAGGCGGCCGGTTCGGTTGCCATCGGCGCGGATTCAGAGCCGGCAGCGGGCGGCGTCATGGGAGCCTCGGCGGCGGGCGGCGCCTCTTTCTTCAGATCCAGCACGCTCGTGGATATGAACCGTCCCTTTGACAGAACGGACAGGCTCAGCGAGCTGAGCATAAAGATCACGGCGGCCGCGACGGTCAGTTTGCTTAAAAACGTGCCCGGTCCGCGGGAGCCGAAAACGGTCTGACTGGATCCGCCGAACGAGGCGCCGATCTCGGCCCCCTTCCCGGCCTGGAGCAGGATCACGGCGACCATGATGAGACTGACGGTTACATGCAAAACGATCAATGAAACGTACATCCTCTTTAATCCTCCTATTATCAGTGGGGGCCTGCGCCCCTCCACACCCCGCGCTCGGACAGGCGAAGCCTGATCTTCGCTTTTTTATCTTACCTTTTTATTTTCTCCAGCGTTTTAACAATGGCCGCAAAGCCGTCGGGCTCAAGCGACGCGCCGCCGACCAGAACGCCGTCCAGATTTTGGACCGCCGCCAGATCGGCCATGGTGTCAGGGGTCACGCTGCCGCCGTACAAAATCCGGATGGCCCCGCCCGAATCCGGGCCAAAAATTTTGTCCAGCTCATGACGAATCATTTCGTGGACCTCCGAAATCTGCGCGGCGGTCGCCGCCCGGCCGGTCCCGATCGCCCAGACGGGCTCATACGCGATAAGGATTCGCTCCGACGGCTCCTGGGTCACGTCCGCCGTATCTTTTTCCAACTGGTTTCTCACCACGGCCGCGGTTTGGCCCGCCCGGCGCTGTTCGAGCGTTTCGCCGACGCAGAGAACGGCACTCAAGCCCTGCTTCAACGCGGCGGCCGCTTTGCGCTTTACGCTCTCATCCGTTTCACCGAAGATCAACCGCCGTTCGGAATGGCCGATCAGAACGAACCGGCAGCCGATATCTTTGAGCTGGGCCGCCGAAATTTCTCCGGTGAAGGCCCCCTTCTCCTCCCAGTGAACGTTTTGCGCCGCCAGCCACAGGCCGGTTCCCCTGAGAACATCTCCAACCACTTTGAGCGACGTGTAACTCGGCGCGATCACGATCTCGACATGCCGGACATCGCCCAGCAGCTCCGACAGCCGCTCTGCGGCGGCCGCCGATTCGGCCGCGGTCATGTGCATCTTCCAGTTGCCGATGACGATGGGCCGTCTTCGAGCGGTATCGTTTTCCCGCGGTGAGGATGGTGTCTTCGTGGTCACACCCGCTGGGGCTCCTCCGTACGGTTCGGCAGAGCCGCCAAGCCGGGAAGCTCTTTTCCCTCGAGCAACTGGAGGGCCGCGCCGCCCCCGGTCGAGATGAACGAGATGTTTTCGGATTCCCCCGCACGATGAACGGCCAGCGCCGTGTCCGCTCCGCCCACGATCGTCAAGGCATAGGTGTTTGCGATGGCGTGCGCCACGGCAAAGGTCCCGCGGGAATAGGCATCCACCTCAAAAACCCCCATCGGGCCGTTCCAGAGAATCGTTTTGGCGTTGGCCAGCGCTTCCGTGAACAATTTTACGGAAGCCGGACCGATGTCGAGCGCCAGCCAGTCCTTGGGAATCTCCTGCATCGGAACAATTTTTGTCTCGACGCCGGGATCCCGGCTCTGCGCCACGACACAGTCCACCGGAAGGTAGAACTTCACCCCGCGGGCCCGCGCATGGTTCTGGATATCCATCGCCATCTGAAGCATCCCGTCATTGACCAGCGAGTTTCCGACCTCATAACCCAGCGCCTTGTAAAACGTGAAGGCCATACCGCCGCCGATGATGACTTTATCCACCTTGTTCACCAGATTCTCAACGCCGCCCAATTTCCCGGAAACCTTCGCGCCGCCCAGGATCGCCACGAACGGTCGGGCCGGATTGGCCATCGCCCTCTCCAGATAATCGATCTCTTTTTTCATTAAAAAGCCGGCCGCGCATTGGGGAACGAACTTCGTGATGCCGGTCACGGAGGCATGGTCCCGGTGGGCCGTTCCGAAGGCGTCGTTCACATACACATCGGCCAGGCGGGCCAGCGCCCTGGAGAAGGCCTCATCGTTTTTCTGCTCTCCGGGATGGAAGCGGAGGTTTTCCAGAAGCAGCACGTCGCCCGGCTTCATTTGGTTGACCATCTTTTCGACCTGCGGACCGATGCAGTCCGGAGCGAACGCGACTTCCTTCCCCAGCAGCCGCTGGAGACGTTTTACGAGGGGGGCAAGGCTTAGCCGGGGATTGATCTTCCCGTTGGGCCTCCCCAGATGCGAGCAGAGGATGACCTTCGCCCCCTCATCCACCGCGTAATTGATCGTCGGAAGCGCCGAACGAATCCGGGTGTCGTCCGTAATGTTCAGCTGCTCATCCAGCGGGACATTGAAATCCACGCGGACGATCACGCGCCTTTCCTTGATCTGGAGATCCTCAACGGTTACTTTGTGCATATGAACGCAGACGTCAGCCCTTGTTGCCGATATATTGAATGAGATCCCGCAGACGGCAGGAATAGCCCCATTCGTTGTCGTACCAGGCGATCACCTTCACCATGCGGCTCTCCAGTACCTTGGTAAGCGTGGCGTCGAAGATCGCCGAATGGGGGTTGTCGTTCAGGTCAACCGAAACCAGCGGCTCCTCCGTGTACTGGAGGATGCCTTTTAACGGCCCTTCGGCCGCCTGTCGGTACCGGGCATTGAGTTCCGATTCGGTCACGTCGCGCTCGACCTCGGCCACCAGGTCAATCACCGAGACGTTGGGCGTCGGGACGCGGATCGCCATGCCGTCCATCTTCCCTTTCAACTGCGGGAGAACGAGGAAAAGGGCCTTGGCCGCGCCGGTGGTGGTGGGGATCATCGAAAGACCGGCCGCGCGGGCCCGCCGCAGATCGTTGTGCGGAAGATCGAGCAGCCGCTGATCGTTCGTGATTGAATGGACCGTCGTCATAAAGCCCCGTTTGATGCCGAAGCCGTCCAACAGGACCTTGGCCACCGGGGCCAGGCAGTTCGTGGTGCAGGAGGCGTTTGACACAATGGCATGTTTGCCGGGATCGTACATCGATTCGTTCACGCCCAGTACGATCGTCAGGTCCGGGTCTTTAGCCGGCGCCGAGATGATCACCTTCCGGGCCCCGGCTTCCAGGTGCGCCGCGGCCGAGGCGCGGTCCGTGAAATGGCCCGTGGATTCCACGATGATATCCACCCCCAGCTGCTTCCAGGGAAGTTTTTTGGGGTCCTTCTCGGCCAGCACCTCGATCGGCCGGCCGTTCACGCGGAGGGATTTCCCCTTCGCCTCAACCTCCGCGGAAAGAATCCCGTGAATCGAGTCGTATTTCAAAAGATGCGCAAGCGTCCTGGCGTCGGTCAGATCATTGACCGCAACGAATTCAATCTCCCGATGGGACAGGGCCGACCGAAGCAGATTGCGGCCGATTCGTCCAAAACCGTTAATGCCGACTTTGATTGCCATGAACCATCCTCGCCCTGTTCGAAAAATAGGTTGTTATAGTAGGTGAAACGGCCCCAAAAAGTCAACCGT
>CAKKOZ010000091.1 GCA_919901335.1 Nitrospiria bacterium
CTGGCCGCGTTTCAGTAGCGCGCCGCTTTGCTTCGCGCCGAGCGGGGGTGAGCCGTTGGTTTGACGATGTGGATGGGTTTAGGAGTGGAATCTTGGCATGCGTCTATTTCAGGATGGTATCTCCCCGGTTTCTTGCCGGAGCGGGTTCACTCTTCCTCGCACTGAGCATGCAGCTTGCCCTGGCGACCCACGCTGCCGCCCAATCCGATATCTCAGCGGGATATGAGCCCGTTGAGCTTGAACCGGTGGTGGTCACGGGAACCTTCATCCCGACCCCTCCTGCCCAAAACCCGGCCAGTCTGACGGTGATCACCCGGGAGGAAATGGAGGCCCGACAAGAAAGCAGCGTAACGGAACTCCTGCGACACATACCGGGCCTGCACATCGACCAGGCGGGGGCCCGCGGGAGCGTGAGTTCGGTCTACCTCCGGGGCGGCGATCCCAATTATACCGTTGTTCTCATGGACGGGATTAGGGTGAATGATCCCACCAATAGCCGCGGCGGCTCTTTTGATTTCTCAACGCTGGATGCGGATAACATCGAGCGCATTGAGATTGTCCGGGGGCCGCTGTCTTCGGTCTACGGCTCCGATGCGATGACGGGTGTGATCCAGATCATCAGTCTTCGAGGCACCGATGAGCCGGTCAGCGGTCTTTCGGTTTCCGGGGGGCGTTCGGGGCACTTTCGTACCCTCGTGCAGACCCGGAGCAAGATAGACCGATTCGATTATTCCCTGAGCGGATCCTATCTTGACCATGGCGAACCGGTGGAGGGAAGCGGCTTCGTCAATAGAACCTTCAACGCGAATGGGGGCCTTCTTCTCTCTCATACCTCTGAAATACGGTCCGTGCTGCGCTATGCGGACAGCCACCTCGAGAGTTTCCCCGATGATAGCGGAGGTCCCACGTTCGCCGTGTTTCGCGATGTGGATCAGCGCGATGCGAATGAGCTCACCTTCGGGATCGAGATGACCCATCGTCTGCTTCTCCATTGGGACACCCGCCTCGATATGGGGTATTACGATCGCCAGGAAGAGATCGACTCTCCCGGTGTCGCTCCGGGAGTACGGGACCCCTTCGGTATCCCGGCCCATCTCTCCGATAATCTGTATCGCCGTTATGATTTAAGTTTCCGAAATCTCTTCCGGATCGGTAAGGGGCTGCGCCTGACAATGGGTGGGGAGGTCCAATCTGAAAAGGGCTCAAGTCGGGGCAGTCTATCGGTGGAAGGAGTGCCGGTTCCAACGAGCTTCGATTTTGAGCGTGACCTTTTGGCGCCATTCCTTGAAGCCCAGTACACCTTCTCGACAGGGCTGTTGCTTCAAGCCGGCGCAAGACTGGATGTGCCGGAGGATCTTGACTCGCAGTTGAGCTCGCGGTTTGGAATTTCCTACAAGATCCCATCTACCGATACCCGCCTACGTGCGAGCTGGGGTGAGGGTTTTAAATTGCCCAGTTTCTTCTCCCTAAGTCATCCGATCGTCGGGAACCCAGGCCTGGTTCCGGAGGCGAGCCGCAGCGCCGATGTGGCGGTGATTCAACCGCTCTGGGGGGAGCATGTCAATATGAGCGCAACCTATTTTTCAAACCGGTTTGAAAACGCCATTGATTTTGAGGAGGGGCCTCCGCCCTTGCTCGTCAATCGTTCAGAAATCACGACGGAAGGCGTTGAGATGGCCATGGATGCCAAGGCCGGACGGGACCTTGACCTCTCCTCCCATCTGACCTATGTGAAAACAGATATTAAGGGGACCCAAGAGGAACTCCGCAACCGTCCGAAATGGCGGGGAGGCTTTACCGCCGGGTGGCATCCTGTTCCGGCCCTTGTCGTGCATTTGGGAACCTTTTATGTGGGCAGCGTTCTTGATTCATCGATTCCAACAGGCGATCGCACGCTGGACGACTATGCCCGTGTGGATCTTGCAATGACATGGACCGCAAACCCCGCCTGGCAGTATTTCCTGGCGGTCGACAATGTCCTCAACGTCCCATACGAAGAAGCCGTCGGATTCCCGTCGCCGGGAATCACCCCGCGTATCGGCTTTCGGGCCCGATGGTAGCCCCTGACAAAGAATCGCTTGTATCCATAACTCATCCGGGCCGGCCTTATTCGTCTCCGCCCTTCGGCATCTCGGCCAGAGGCCGACGCGGTTCGAGTTTTGCGCGGGGACTTTGGATCACGAGGCCGTCCGGTTGTGTCACGGGAATGGACAGGGGAGAGTTCGTCACATTCCAACGGCCTTTGAGAATGTTCTTCGGCTCGTCGCCCTCAAAGACGAGATAGCTGTACGGACCATAATGCGGGAGTTTGCGTGCCAGGCCGGGAAGGGCCGCCACTGAATCGGCCGCTACCCAGGAGAGCGGCGCATTGGAGTTCTTAGGATGACGCGTCGTGAGAACGATCGCGTGATTGTTCCGGGCAACGTCCATGGGTCCAATCCGCACGCTGTTCTGTGTCATCGTCATATCGTGCCCGGCCAGTGCCGTTTTGATGTCCGGGAGGAAACGATTTTCCCACCCCAGGATCCAGACAGCGCGGTCGGACGGCAGTTCGCCGATTTCGTTGTCCTGTTTTATATCGATGGAACTGGTCTGCGACCGTTTCCATGATTCAGCGAACTGCCGATAGGAGCGACCATCGGTTTCATCCGCACCGGCCGGAATGAGAATCAAAGTTTTCTCGGCACCGAACATCTGGGTAAGCGCCGGCGGGAGTTCATCCCGATCCAGTCGTCGGAACAGATCGAACTCGGGGTCGACGTCCAGGCGCAAAGGACGGCCCGGGACAATGAGTTCAAGTCCGAGCCGTTTCGTATCCAGTTTGACCGTGGTCTGGTAAGCTTGCTCGCGGCCTTCGATCGTCACGGCGATGGGAACGCGGAGCCGATAGGCCGCGCCGGATTGCGTCTGTTCAAGAAGCAGCGTGACAAGATAGCCGGTGCCCAGGACTTGAGTCCGGGCGCTGCTGACGCGCAGCGCCGGCGCGCCCGCACGACCGACCCATTGGATGAATTCGTTTTTAAGATCTTCTCCGGCGACGCCGGCGAACGCGGCGCGCAGATCCTCAAACGTTGCCCGACGGAACTGATTGTCACGATAGAATTTCTTCAGGCCTTTCACAAAAGCCTCGTCCCCCAGCCGTTTTCGAAGCATGTGAAAGAGCATCATCGTCTTGCCGTAGCCCACCGCTTCCGTCGCCGAGCTGTGCCGCGAGCGGAACTCCGTCAATGGAAAATCTTTGCGCTCGGCGACGTAATCGGCATACTTCTGGAGCGTCGCTCGACGAAACTCCATGGCCGATCCCCGCTGTTCCTGGACGAGATGATCCGCCAGATAGGTCGTCAGTCCTTCGCTCCAGTTTCCCTTTTCATAATCCACGAAGACGCCGTTGCCCCACCAATTGTGGAGGATCTCGTGGGGATAGGAGGAATGCAGGATGAAGGGGAGACGGATCACGGCCGATCCGAGGAGCGTCAACGAGGGCATCCCATAGCCGGTTTCCCAAAAATTCTCGACCAGCGCGAATTTCTTGTAGGGATACGGGCCGAAAAGGTTTTGGTACATTTCCAGATAAGAACCGCCCGTCTCCAGGTAACGGTGGGCCAACTCCTCGTCCGGCGTCCGCAGGAAGGCCATGACCTGGACGGAACCGGCCGGGCGGCTGTACTCGACGAACCTTCCGCCGATCAGCAGTATCTCATCCTGCGGCTGTGGGGATTCCCATCGCGTTTCGACCCTTCCGTCCTTGCGTTCATGCCGTGTCCGTTCGCCCGTGCTGACCGCATCCCACGGCTCCGGCAGTCGTACATCCATCGTGAAGGCGATCAGATCGTCGTTGAATTGTGGATACCATTGGGTCGATCCGGCCAGAAAGATTCCTTCCGAGGAAATGACGCCGGCGTCAAAGTCGGCCGAGCCATCTGAATTCTCGGATGGCGCGGGAGGGTTGATTCTTCCACCATATTGGACCACAAAGTCCCGTCGGTTGGGAGGAAGCGAGACGGTGTATCGTTCAGCCGCGGGTTGCCGCTCTTTTAGAGATGAGGCCGTTTGTTTCCGCCCCGTTTGGCGACGTAACGTGACGCCGGGCGTTGGCGATATCGGTTGGAACCCGGCATGAAGCAGAAAATGCAGTTTGCGTCCCGACGTGGCGAGAAGGGATTCGGGCAGGGTGATCGTGTCTTCGACCTGAAGATCGTTTTTCTCCGGCTGGAGGACGACCTTCAACTCGTGCCGGATCGGCTCTTCGGCGTGAAGTGAAACCGGCAAAGCGAGTACGCACAGGAAAATCACCGCGGCCGCAAGTCGCTCAAGGAATTTAAATCCGGGCGCTATTCGCACTACGGCATCTTTGCCAGAATCGGCTTCATTTCATCGGATGTGAAGGCCCGAAGCGTCTGCGACCGGATGTTGCCCAGGCTGCCCAAAGCCAGGAGCAGCGACATTCCGGTCTGCTCGTCCGGAACCTCGATCGTCGCCACAAGGTCATACGCCCCCTGTGTCCAGTAGAGGTCTTTGAGCGTCGCGCCCAATTGATCGGCCGCGGCCTTGAAGGCTTTCGCACGGTCGATCGTTTGCTTGACGTTCCGGATTCCCTGATCGGTGAAATTGAGAAGGGTGACGTATCGAACCATAGGATACCTCCTTATATATAGGGTGGAAACCCCATTCTAATCCCGGTGAGGGGAGATAAGTCAATCGCAATTTATCATCCGTTCAGGTCGGATTCGGCCGAAGAAACTGATAGGTGATCTTGCCTGTTAATCTTTGAGTCTGGGATTCAGCGCGTCCTGGAGGCCTTCGCCGAGGAGATTGTAGCCCAGGACGGTGAACAGGATGGCGAGGCCGGGGAAGAGTGAAATCCACCAGGCGATCTCGATCGTGTCTTTCCCTCCCGTGATGATGCTGCCCCAGCTCGGCGTCGGCGGCTGAACGCCCAGTCCCAGAAAGCTCAAGGAGGATTCGATGAGAATGGCGCCGGCCACGCCCAGCACGGCCGAAACATAGACCGGCGACATGGCGTTCGGGAGGATATGAAAAAAGATCATCCGGCCGTCTTTCGCGCCCAACGCACGCGCGGCCGTGACGTAATCCATCTCGTTCAAGGCCAAGAACTGTCCCCGGACGAGACGGGCCACGCCCATCCAGCTTGTGACGCCGATCACGATCATGATGTTCCAGATGCTCGGTTCGACGAGCGCGATCACGGCCAGGATCAGGAAAAAGGTCGGAATCGAGAGCATGATGTCCACAAACTGCATGAGAACGTCGTCAATCCATCCTCCATGGTAGCCGGCGACGGCCCCGATCAGGATGCCGATCAGGATCGAGATCCCGACCGCCACGAATCCCACCATGAGCGAGATTCGTGAACCCCAGATCATCCGGCTTAAGATGTCCCGTCCCAGTTCATCCGTTCCGAGAGGGTGGGCCTGGGTTGGTCCCGTCAAAATCTTTTCCACGTCAATGGTGGCCGGATCGTAGGGTGACAGCACGGGCGCGAAGAGCGCGATCACGAAGACGGACAGGACAATCAGTCCGCCCGCGATGGCCGGCCGGTTGCCCTTAAACCGTCTCCAGAATTGTTTGAACGGGGTTCGCTGCGGTGTCGCCATCGAATACACTCTACCGGTTTCGACGAAGCCGGACCGTCGGATTGGCATAGGCATACGAAATATCCGCGAGCAGATTGCCGACCAACGTCAGGATGGTTCCCAGCACGGTCACGCCCATGATCGTCGGGTAGTCACGGGCCATGACGGATTGATAGAACAGAAGCCCCATGCCTTGAATCGCATAGATCGTTTCAAAGATAACGCTTCCCCCGATCAGTCCCGGCACCGAAAGACCCAGGATGGTAATGATCGGGATCAGGGCGTTTCGCAACGCGTGTTTGTAGACGACGGCGGTTTCACTCAGGCCTTTCGCCCGCGCCGTCCGGATATAGTCCTGCCGGATGACTTCCGCCATCTCGGCCCGAGCGTAGCGTGAAAATCCGGCCAGGCCTCCGAAGGCCGAGACGAAAACAGGGAGGAGAAGATGGTTTGTCCAATCCCAGAGTCGTTCGGAGAGGGACATTCCGCCGACGTCGAGTGACTGATATCCCGAAATCGGGAGCCATTCCAGGACGACGCCGAAGAGGATCATCATCATCAGGGCCAGCCAGAAGCCGGGTGTGGCGAAGCCGACAAAAACAAAAACCGTGGCGGTTTTATCAAAGGCCGAGCCGGGGTGCGTGGCCGAGTAAACGCCGATCGGCAGTGCGATCCCGAAGATCAGGATTAAAGAGAGTAGATTGATGACGATCGTGATCGGCATCCGTTCCATGATCTTTTGCGCGACCTTCTGGCCGTCCACAAAGGAGGTGCCGAAATCCATGGCCACAACCCGTTTGACCCACCGCGCGTATTGAACGGGCAGCGGCTGGTCCAGTCCGTACAATTTTCGAAGGTTCTCTTTGGCCTGGGCCGAGACCCGGGGATTCATCGTGGTTTGAAGGTCGGTCGGTTCCCCCGGCGCAAGATGCATGATCCCGAAGGTAAGGACGGTGACGCCGACCAGGGAAATGAAAAAACGGAAGAGCCGGTACCCGAGGAAGGACAGCAACTCGGACTCCTTGTGGGTTGGATTCGAGGGGATGGTAACAAAACGGTCGTCGGAAAGTCAAACCTCCCTGGGAATCGCCGTCGGTCGGAGGGCGCTATTGACAAGCTCTTTGGGGCTCATGTAACATGAAAATCGCTGGGGGTGCGCGGCCCGGGGCGACGAGGATTCACCGGTCGGGCTTAAGAGCCCAAACGCGATTGTCCGCACTTCCCGGAAGGGTACGGTTTTCTTTGTTTAGGGGTAAGGACGGGGGTCTTGTAGGTGATTCGCCTGTTTGTGAATGGGGAAAGCCGGGAGTTAGAGAAGGACGCGACGGTTGCAACCCTGCTGGAAGCACTGGGCAGCCCTCCGGAACGGGCGGCGGTTGAATTGAATCTTCAAATACTGGACAAACACGATTATGCCCGTACGGTCTTGAAGGACGGCGATCGTTTGGAAATTATCAGCTTCGTGGGAGGGGGCTGAGGGAGGAGAGAGGCGTTCATGAAAGACGATTTCTTAACCATCGGCGGTATTCAGCTGAAGTCCCGCCTGATCGTCGGCACGGGGAAATACAAGGATTTTGAGCAGACCCGGCGGGCGATCGAGGCGTCCGGCGCGGACATGGTCACGGTCGCGGTCCGGCGCGTGAATATCATTGACCGGTACAAGGAAAACCTTCTGGACTATATTGACCCCAAGAAATACAAGATCCTGCCCAATACGGCCGGCTGCTACACGGCGGATGAGGCCGTTCGAACCGCGCGGCTCGCCCAGGCCGCCGGCATCACCAACCTCGTCAAATTGGAAGTGATCGGCGATCGGAAAACGCTGTTCCCGGATACGGCCGGCCTGATCGAGGCGGCGAAGATTCTGGTGAAGGAGGGTTTTATCGTGTTTCCTTATACGAATGATGATCCCATCGTGGCCAAACGGCTGGAGGATGTCGGCTGCGCCTGCGTCATGCCGCTTGCGGCGCCGATCGGATCGGGATTGGGAATCCGGAACCCCTACAATATCCAGATTATCCGTGAGACGGTCAAGGTTCCGGTGATCGTGGATGCCGGCGTCGGGACGGCGTCCGATGCGGCGATCGCGATGGAGATGGGATGCGATGGTGTTTTGATGAATACCGGCATCGCGGGTGCGCAGGATCCGATCGCGATGGCCGAGGCGATGAAATACGCGATCTGGGCCGGCCGGCTGGCGTACAAGGCGGGACGGATTCCAAAAAAACTGTACGCAAACGCCAGTAGTCCGGTTGAGGGAATGATTGAATAGCGGGAATGATATCGACTTTGATCTTTATCTCGTCACGGATCGGCATCAGACCGGCGGCCGCCCGCTGGACGCGGTGGTGAAAGAGGTTCTGGCGGGCGGGGTTCGGGCCGTTCAACTGCGCGAGAGAGATTTGCCGGTGCGTGAAGCGCTTCGCTGGGCCGAGACATTGCGGTCGCTCACGGCCGAATTCGGCGCCCGGCTTTTGATCAATGATCGCGTGGACATCTGCTTGGCGGTCGGGGCCGACGGGGTTCAACTCCGGGCCGACAGCCTGCCGATTCCGGCGGTCCGAAAGATTCTGGGCCCGGACTGCCTCATCGGCCGGTCCGTCCACAGCGCATCAGAGGCGATCGAGGCGGAGCGGGCCGGCGCCGATTTTGTCGTCCTGGGGCCGATCTACGATACCCCCTCCAAGCGTGCGATGGGAAAGCCGTTGGGATTGTCCGAGATCCGGTCCTCGGCCGTTCGGGTTGCGATCCCGATCTTTGCGATCGGCGGAATACGATCCGATCGGATTCAAGAAGTCATTGGAAACGGCGCGCGCGGCGTCGCGGTAATTTCGGCCCTTCTCCAGGCGCCGAATCCCCGTGAAGCGGCCGAGGCCCTGCTGCGGGAAATAAAAGCTCAACGACCCGCAGCGACGATCACGCAGGTTTGACACACTTCGGGGGAGGGCTATTGACCGTAGGCGCATTCGGTGATACGATGAGAGTCGAGGAATCTATAGAAGGCTTCTGAAGGTTTCACTCCTTGCGCAATACCGTGAAGCGACTCACGGATCGGCTGTCGGAGAATGAGCCTGCCATGAATAAGCAGATCGAAGAATACGAGCGGGAGCTCGACAAACTGCACGTCCAGATCCGGTCCATGGAAGAGGAGCTGCGCCAGCTGCGCGTCTCCCGATCCCAGCTCGAACAAGCCCACAAACAGAATGAAAAATTAGCCGCGACGCTGCACGAGGCGAAGTCCCGGATTGAGGCCTTGCGCGCCGAAGTGGAGAAATTGACGGCGCCGCCGTCCAGCTACGGCATCTTCTCCAGCGCGAACGAAGACGGCACCGTTAACGTGTATCTCTCCGGCCGCAAGATGAAGGTCAATCTTCATCCCACGATTAAGATCAAGGATCTCCGAAAGGGTCAAGAGCTGGTGCTCAACGAGGCACTGAACGTGGTCGAGGTCAAGGGATTTGACGGACAGGGCGAAGTCGTGCGCCTGAAGGATCTCATCGGCAACCGGCGGGCCATGGTGACGCTGCATGCGGATGAGGAGCGGGTGGCCGAGCTGGCCGAGCCGCTCCTCCACGAGAAGCTCAGCGTCGGGGACAATCTACTGCTGGATGCGCGATCCGGTTATTTGCTTGAGAAACTTCCCAAATCGGAAGTGGAGGAACTGGTTCTGGAAGAGGTGCCGGATGTCGGCTACGAGAATATCGGCGGGTTGGAAGATCAGATCGAAACGATCAAGGACGCCGTCGAGCTGCCGTTTCTGCATCCGGAACTCTTTGCTCAGCACAAGCTGCTTCCTCCCAAGGGCATTCTTTTGTACGGGCCTCCCGGATGCGGAAAGACCTTGATCGCCAAGGCCGTGGCCAACTCGATTGCGAAGAAGCTGGCCCATCTGACGGGGAAAGAGGTCCGGAGTTTCTTCCTCCATGTCAAGGGGCCGGAGCTTCTCAATAAATACGTGGGAGAAAGCGAACGCCAGGTCCGCGAGGTCTTTCAAAAAGCCAAAGAGAAAGCGCAGGAAGGGATGCCGGTGATCGTCTTTTTCGACGAGATGGATGCACTGTTCCGGACGAGAGGAACCGGTATTTCGTCCGATATCGAGTCCACCATTGTTCCTCAGTTTTTATCCGAGATTGACGGCGTCGAGCGCCTCCGGAACGTGATCGTGATCGGCGCCAGCAACCGTCAGGACTTGATTGATCCGGCGATCCTTCGGCCCGGCCGGCTGGATGTCAAGATCCGCATTGATCGTCCCGACAAACAGGCCGCCAAAGCGATCTTCTCAAAGTATCTGTTGCTGGATCTGCCGTACGATGCGGATGAGCTGGCGAAGGACGGTGGCCATGTGGCAGCGATGCTGGAACGGTTGACGGAAGAAGCCGTGGAACAGATGTACGGCCAAAGCGAAGAGAACCAGTTTCTGGAGGTCACCTACGCCAACGGCGAAAAAGAGATGCTCTACTTCAAAGATTTCGTCAGCGGGGCCTTGATCGAGGGGGTGGTTTCCCGGGCCAAGAAATATGCCATTAAGCGCACGATCTCAACGGGCCAAAGAGGCATCCGGGGCGAAGATCTTCTTCGAGGAATGCGGGACGAATTCAGGGAGCATGAAGACCTGCCCAATACCACGCAGCCGGATGACTGGGCCAGGATTGCCGGGAAGAAGGGCGAAAAGATCGTCCATGTACGAACGATGGGAGCCAAGCCGACCGACCCAAGACGGATCGAGACGATCTCCACGGGCCACTATCTCTGATCAGTTCCACCGGCAGAAGGCATGATTAAACGCATCCTCGGGACAGAAACGGAATTCGGCATTGCGACACGTCATTCGGGGGCGCTCGATCCGGTTTCCACGTCTCTTCTGCTGATTAACCAGTACCCGTACCTTCCTTCCACCCGGGTCCTCTGGGACTACGAACATGAGAACCCCTTGCTGGATGTCCGTGGGTTTGAGGTCGAGGGGGAGCGGGAAAGACCGGGCCCGGAATACAACCGCCTGCTCAACAAGGTCCTGGCCAACGGGGGCCGCCTTTATGTGGATGGAGCCCATCCGGAATATTCCACGCCCGAATGCACCCATCCCCGGGATGTGGTGATTTACGAGAAAGCGGGGGATCGCATCCTTCGTCAGTGCTGCGAGCAGGCCGCCCGGATGAAGGAGCCGAGTCACCTGGTGCTCTACCGCAACAACACCGATGGGAAAGGAAACAGTTACGGGTATCACGAGAACTATCTCGTGGACCGATCGGTTCCATTCGAGACGCTGATGAAGCAGTTGATCCCCTTCTTTGTGACGCGGCAGATTTACGCCGGATCCGGAAAGGTCGGCGCCGAGAATCGAATGCCGCCGGCGCCGTACCAGATCTCCCAACGGGCGGATTTTTTCGAGACCCTGGTGGATCTCAACACGATGGTGAAGCGGCCGATCTTCAACACGCGGGACGAGCCCCACGCCGACTCGGCCAAATACCGCCGCCTTCACGTCATCGTGGGGGACGCGAACATGGCGGAATACTCCACCTATCTTAAAGTCGGGGCGCTGGCGGTTGTGCTGACCATGATCGAGGAAAAGGGGCCGCTGCCGGAGATCGAGCTGGACGATCCGGTTCGATCCATCAAAGAGGTCTCCAGGGATATCGGCTTAAAATTGCCGATCCGTCTGTCGGACGGGCGAAAATACACGGCCATCGAAATCCAACGGTTTTATCTTGAAGCGGCGCATCGTTTCTTCGAGCAATCCGAGGCGGACCCGGGGACGCAGGAGGTCCTGATGAAATGGGGGAGCGTCCTCGACCGGCTTGAAGAAGATCCCATGCAGCTCTCGCGCGAGCTGGATTGGGTGATCAAACTGGAGTTGATCCGCTCCTATATGGAAAAGAAAAAATGCGGATGGGACGATTCGCGTCTCGCGATGATGGACCTTCAATACCACGATCTTCGTACGGAAAAGGGCCTGTACGCCGCGCTGGAAAAGGACCACTATGTGGACCGCATCACCACGGATCGGGAGATCGAGGAGGCCGAGCAGAATCCTCCGACCGACACACGCGCCTATTTTCGGGGGACGTGTCTTAAAAAATTTCCCAAGGAGGTGTATGCGGCCAGTTGGAGCTCGATCCTGTTTGATCTCGGCAACGCGACCATCAAGAAGGTGCCCTTGATGGAACCGCTGCGGGGGACTCAAAGCCTGACCCGGTCTTTACTGGAGTCGGCCCGTTCCATCGAAGAGGTCTTGAGCCGCCTGAGCATGTGATTGAACCGGAAGGGGGCCGATTTCAGATCGGTCCCTACTAGGGAGGTGAAAAACATTGTCCAAGCAGGAACACAAAGCCGACCGAAAAAAAGAGGCCGGGAAGAAAGAGGAAGAGGCCGCGGCCGGTTCGAAGAGCGCTGAGAAAGGCAAGAAAATAAAGGACGATCTTGATAAACTCATGGATAAGATCGATGATGTGCTGGAGAAAAATGCCGAGGAGTTTGTCAAAAATTATATCCAGAAGGGCGGAGAGTAACGTTGGATTTTAAATCGAAAGGTCCATTTCAAGATCCCGGGTCCAGTTTTTATGACTGGCTGTCGGCGCAACGTCCCGATGTCCTGCCGGGCGTCCGCCTGCGCGCGGCGGAGGTCGCGATCGAGGGGCCCCGGTCTCCGATGATCTCCCATGGGACGACCGTCCTGGCCATGAAATACAGGGACGGGGTGATCATCGCCGGCGATCGGATGGCCACGGAAGGCTATCAGGTCTCGGCCCGTCGGATCGAAAAAGTCTATAAGGTGGACGAGCATTCCGCCATCGCCATTGCCGGGGCGGCCGGGCCGTGCATTGAGCTGGCCAAGCTGTTCCAGACTGAATTGGAACATTACGAAAAATTGGAAGGCGCGGAATTATCAACCGACGGGAAGGCGAACAAACTGTCCCAGATGGTCAAAGGGAATCTCCCCATGGCCTTACAGGGATTGGTCGTCATCCCCCTCTTTGTCGGATTTGATCTAAAGCGAAACGAAGGCCGAATTTTTAAGTATGATATCACCGGCGGACGATACGAAGAAACTGATTATTTCTCGACCGGGTCCGGGGGGAAAGACGCGCGCACAACGATGAAAAAGTTGTATCAGCTGGGCCTGGACGAGACCGAGGCCGTCCGGACGGCTCTGGAGGCGCTGTATGATGCGGCCGAGGAAGATATCGGAACGGGCGGGCCGGACCTGATTCGAGGGATCTATCCGACCGTAAAAACGGTGACGGTCAAAGGGGTGACGGACGTTGATGAAAACCAGCTCCGCCAGAGCTATGGGCGTTTGATCGAGGCCCGGAAGCGAGGGAGTTGAAATGGCCTTGCCGTATTATGTTTCGCCCGAACAGATGATGCAGGACAGGGCGGAGTATGCCAAAAAGGGCATCGCCAAGGGGCGCTCGAACATTGCGATGGAATATCAGGATGGGATTTTGATGGTGGCGGACAACCCCAGTGTGTCCCTGAACAAGATCTCGGAGATCTACGACGCCATCGCGTTCCTGGGGGCGGGGAAATACAGCGAGTTTGAAAATCTGAGAAAGGCGGGCATCCGGCATGCCGATCTGAAGGGCTATCTATACAGCCGGGAGGATGTCAGGGCCAAATCGCTGGCCAATGCCTATTCGCAGGCGCTGGGCACGACCTTCAGCCAGGACGTGAAACCCCTGGAAGTCGAGATTGCCGTTGTCGCCGTGGGTGAGACGGTTCCGGCCGTCGAGATTTATCGAATCTCATTCGATGGCAGCATCACCGATGAACGAGGCTTTGCGGTGATCGGGGGACGGTCCGAAGCCATCATGATCTTCTTGAAGGATCGTTACAAGGGGGGCTTTCCTCTCTCGGACGCGCTGAAGCTGTGCAAGGAGGCACTGGAAAGCAGTTCGGGCCAGGGGCTTGCCGTCCCGATGATGGAAGTGGCGGTGCTGGACCGGAATCGTCAGGGCCGGAAATTCCGGCGTTTGACGGCCGATGAGGTTTCGGAACTGGTCAATCAGCGGTAGCGCGGTGCTTATGAAACAACGCATCTTCGGGCTGGAAAATGAATACGGCTTGATTTTCTCGCCGGACGGGAAGGTCTATCTCCCGGTCGAAAAGGTCCTGGGTTATATTTTTGAAGGGCTGATCCCGAACAGCTGGCCGTCGAACGCCTTTTTGATCAACGGGGCCCGATTTTATCAGGACACCGGATGCCACCCGGAATATGCAACGCCCGAGTGCGATAACATCTTCGACCTGGTGACCCACGACAAGGCGGGGGAGCGCCTGGTGGAAGGGTGCCTGCCCCTGGCCGAGGAACGGCTCAAAGCAGAAGGGATCAACGGTGAAATCTATATTTTTAAGAACAACACTGATTCCATGGGCAATACCTACGGCTGTCATGAGAATTACTTGATGAAGCGGGACGTGGATTTCTGGAAGGTGACGGAACAGCTGATCCCGTTTTTTGTCACCCGTCAGATCTATGCCGGCGCGGGCAAGCTCCTGAAGCTTTCCGGCAAGATGCATTATTTCATGTCTCAGCGGGCCCAGCATATCCATGAGAAAACCTCCTCTTCCACGACCTCCTCCCGAAGCATCATCAACACGCGGGATGAACCTCACGCGGATGCCGAGAAATACCGCCGGCTCCACATCATCGTCGGAGATTCGAACATGTCCGAGTTCTCGACGCTGATGAAGGTCGGGGTCACCGCGGTCGTTCTGTCGATGATCGAGGAGGGCTTCACCGTTCCCAGCATCGAGCTGGAAGATCCCGTGAAGGCGATCCGGGAGATCTCAAGGGATACCACGCTCAAACGGCGGGTGAAACTGGAAGACGGCCGGGAGCTGACCGCGATCGAAATCCAGCGGGTCTATTTGGAGCGGGCTTACGATTATCTGGCCTCCACCGCCGTGGATCCCATCGCGGAGGATATCGTCCGAAAATGGGAGACGACTCTGGGCAAGTTGGAGGAGGACCCGAGACAGTTGTCCCGCCAAATCGACTGGGTGATGAAGAAGGATCTGATGATTTCCTACATGGAGAAGAAAGAGTGCGGGTGGGACGATCCTCGGATTCTTATGATGGACCTCCAGTATCATGATGTGAGCCGGTCCCGGGGGCTGTATTATGTCCTGGAGAAGATGGATATGGCTGAGAAGGTGGTGGAGGAAGAAGACATCCATCTGGCGATGAGCGAGCCGCCCCAGACCACCCGGGCCAAAGTCCGCGGCGATTTCATCCGGTTCGCCCGGGAAAAGAACCGTTCTTATACGGTCGATTGGACCTATCTCAAACTCAACGGCTACTGGGAGGAAACGATCCTCTGCATGGATCCGTTCATCTCATCCGATCGAAGGGTTGAAGAATTGATCGCTACAGCCGCGGGTCACAGATTTTCAAAGTAACCCTTACATCATTCCTTCTGTGTTTTCTCCTCATCATCGGAGGAGTCGCACCGTCCTTTCCCGCCGACGCTTCCCCCCCGTTGCGAACCGAATCAAACCCGGTCGCCCCCATCCGAATTAAGCAAGGGGACGTCTTCTATTTTTCCATCCAGGCCGGTCCCGGGACCGCGACGGTACAGGGGCGGTTTCGCGGCCGTACGATTCCCTTCTTTAAGACGGAAGATCCGGAGCGGTTCGGCGCCTTGATCGGTGTGGATCTTGCGGACCCGCCTTCCAAGGAGGATCTGCGGGTGGAGGTTTCCACGGAGGCCGGCTCGGTGGAGCGGCATCGGTATGCCGTTGAGGTGCTTCCGGTTCATTTTGCGACGCAGAAATTAACGGTTCCAAAGAACTATGTGGATCTGGATGAAGAAACGGCCAAGCGGGCCGAGGAGGAACAGGAGAAGATTTTGCAATCGCTCAGCCCCGTGACGGCTGAGCGATTCTGGGCGGGCCGTTTTATCGTTCCGGTGGAGGGGAAGATCGCGGGGAGCTTCGGCCTGAGACGGATCATGAACGGCCAGGCCCGATCCCCTCACAGCGGTGAAGACATCAACGCGCCCAAAGGGACGGAGGTCCATGCGACGAACGAAGGCGTCGTTGCGCTGGTGGGGGATTTCTTCTTCAGCGGGAAGAGTGTGATCTTGGATCACGGCCTCGGACTCTATAGCATGTACTTTCATCTGGATGAGGTGGATGTGGCGGAAGGGGCGAAGGTCCGAAAAGGCGCGGTCGTCGGCAAGGTCGGGGCCAGCGGCCGGGCGACCGGGCCCCATCTTCATTGGGGAACGCGTATCAACGGAGCCCGCGTCAACCCCTTCTCCATCGTGAATATCGAATGAGGTGTGCGCCTTGAAGGTGGCCTTGACCATCGCCGGTTCGGACCCGACGGGCGGCGCCGGAATTCAGGCCGACCTGAGGACGTTTGCGAATTTTAATGTCCACGGGGCGGCCGTGATCGCTTCTCTCACGATTCAAAACACCCTGGGGATTCAGGAGGTGGTGAAGATTCCCCCCGATCTTCTCCGAAAACAGATCACGACGCTCCTGGATGATGTGACGGTCCATGCGGTGAAGACCGGGATGCTCTTGGACGGTGAGACGATCGAGATCGTCGGGGAGCTTCTAAAAAAATATCACCTCACCCGATACGTTTTGGACCCGATCATTCGATCGTCTACCGGCTATCCCATCCTCAAAAAGGATGATATCGAGTTATTGAAAACAACATTGCTGCCGCAGGCCTTGCTGGTCACCCCGAATCTCAAAGAGGCCGAGGCCTTGACCGGGCGGCCGGTCCGGACCGAAAAGGAAATGGAGCGGGCGGCGATCGAGATCCATGCGCTGGGGCCCCGATATGTTCTGGTGAAAGGGGGGCATCTTGAAGATGGTGCCGCTCTCGATCTGCTGGTGGGGGGTGTAAAAACCCGGCGCTTTCGAAAACCCCGGGTTCAAGGCCGGCGACTGCACGGCGCCGGGTGTGTCTTCTCGGCGGCGATTACGGCCGGCCTGGCGGCCGGTCTGAATGTTGAACAGGCCGTTCGAAAAGCCAAGAATTTTGTTCATCCGGCCATCCGGTCCGCCGCGTCCGTCGGGAAGGGCCGTCAACTGCTTAATTTAACATCGGATTGAGAAATCAGGCGCCTTCCCAATTTGTGCTATACTTTAGATGGAGGTTTCAGTCATGTCCAAGTCGGTTCCGGATCATCATCCCTTGCGGCGGCTGTTCGCCGATCTGACGGAGCGGGCCTTCCATCAGAAATTGCACTGGTCCGATCTCCATGTGGTCGGCTACCTATCCAACTTGCTGGCTGATTTTGTTCATGCCGATCATCTCTGCCGGATACGGAACCGCCAGGGGAAGCCTCTGGACGAAGTGGCCGGGATGCTCCTGGAAGCGGATCTGCTGTTAAATGCCCGCTCCTTTGATCGTGAACGGGAAGTCCACCGGCATATCGGCGACTTTGCGTTGTTCATGGTGGGGATCTTTCCGGAATACCTAAAACGGATCAAGATTCATCAATGGATCCATCACCCGGATTTTCTGATCGATTATGTTAAGGTGGGGAAACATTCATATCGGAACGTGTCCGAGTTCAATTACGGCGAGTTCAAGCACGATGCGCCGCTTTTCCGAAAACTCTCGGATAACTTCGAGCTGTGCGTCATCGGCCTGGGGTATGTCAAGGAGGCCCTGAACAGTCTCTCCCATGCGGAATATCATCAGGTCAAAAGGATTTTACTGAACTGATCGATGACAAAAGGACAAAAGAAAAGCCGTCTGACGGTCCGAATCTATTATGAAGACACCGACTGCGGCGGCGTGGTTTATTATGCCAACTACTTGCGGTATTTTGAGCGGGCCCGGACCGAGTATCTCCGAGAGCGGGGAGTCGATCTGGGGGCATGGGCGGAGAAAGGGCTCTGTTTTGTGGTGTCCCGCGTCGAGATGGATTATAAGGCGCCGGCCCGTTATTCGGACCTCCTGGAAATCGAAACGGCCGTGACTCATCGGTCCAAGGCCAGCATCACCTTCTCCCATGCCGTTCGGAACCAGAACGGCCGGTTGATCGCCGAATCGATCGTGGTCCTGGTCTGCGTCTCGTCCGGCCGTCCCCGGCGGATTCCGGAAGAAGTCGTCTCTCTCCTATAAGCTTCGCCTGTTCACGCGGCCAGGATGCAGGCCGCCCAGTGGCCGGGGTGGATCTGAACCAAGGGGGGATCTTCTTTCAAGCAATCCGGTATTCGTTTTTGGCATCTCGAATAGAATCGGCATCCGGGAGGAAGATTGACCGGGCTTGGAAGATCGCCTTCCAGTAGCATCCGCTTGCGCTTGGTTTTCGGGTCCGCAATCGGGATCGCGGCCAGAAGGGCTTCGGTGTAGGGATGAAGCGGCCGGCGATACAGATCCGGGGCCGGCGCCGATTCAACGATTCGCCCCAGATACATGACGGCCACGCGGTCGCTGATATGCCGGACCATGTTCAAGTCGTGCGCAATGAAGATCATCGAGAGCGCATACTCCTCCTGGATATCCTCCAGCAGGTTGATGACCTGGGCCTGGATTGAAACATCCAACGAGGAGACCGGTTCGTCGGCCACGATCAATTTTGGGTTCAGGACGAGGGCCCGGGCTACGCCGATCCGCTGGCGCTGACCCCCGCTGAATTCGTGCGGGTAGCGGTTCACGCCGTCCGGATCCAGGCCGACTTTTTCAAGCAGCTGCCGAACACGGGCGCGGCGTTCTTCCCGGGCACCGATCCGGTGAATGATCAGCGGTTCCTCCAGCGTGGCTCCGATCGTCATTCGGGGGTTGAGGGAGGCATACGGGTCCTGGAAGATGATCTGCATCTCGCGGCGCAGCGCACGCATCCGCCGCGCGTCGGCCTTTAAAATATTCTCGTTCATGAATCGGATTTCGCCCGATGTTGGATCAAGCAGCCTCAAAATCAGCCGACCGGTGGTTGATTTTCCGCAGCCGGACTCGCCGACCAGACCCAGAATCTCGCCTTTTTGCAGCTCGAAACTGACGCCGTCCACGGCATGAACCCATAGATTCTTTTGGCCGAACAGGCCGTCGCGGACCGGAAAATACTTTTTGAGATTTTTGACCGAGAGCAGTGCGGTTTCGGCCGGTTCGTCCCGGGCGGCGTCGGATCGAGCCAGAATTCCGGCGTCCATGCCCCGATCTTGGGCATCCTCAATCATGGCGCCTCTCCGAAAGCGACCCAGCACCGGACCCGGTGGCCCGGCCGGATTTCCTTCAAGGGGGGTTCTTCCTGGCTGCAATGAGGGACGGCGACGCCGCAACGCGGGCTGAATTTACAGCCGGGTAGATTCTCCGTCATCCTGGGAACGGCTCCGGGGATCGCCTGCAGCCGTTCCCTTCGTCCACCGGCTTTGTCGAAACGGGGGAGCGATGACAGAAGTCCCTGCGTATAGGGGTGCAGTGGATGGGCGAACAACTCATCGGTGCCGGCCTCCTCGACAATACGGCCGGCATACATGATGGCGACCTCATGGGCCACCTCGGCGATCACGCCGAGGTCGTGCGAGATCAGGACGAGGGACATGCCGAGCCGTTCGCGAAGTTCCTCCAGCAGCACTAGAATCTGGGCCTGGATGGTGACATCCAGTGCGGTGGTCGGTTCGTCCGCGAAGATGATTTCGGGATTGCAGGAGATCGCCATCGCGATCATGACCCGCTGCCGCATTCCGCCGCTCAGCTGGTGCGGATAGTCGTTCACCCGCCGGTCGGCCGAAGGGATTCCGACCAGGTTGAGCAGCTCGATCGTGCGGTTCCGGGCATCCTTCCGGCTTATTTTAAGGTGGTGCCGGAGCATTTCCGAGATTTGATTGCCGATGGTGAAAACCGGGTTGAGGGAGGTCATCGGCTCCTGAAAGATCATCGCGATCCGCTTGCCGCGGATGGCCTGCATCTCTTTTTCTCTCAGGGTTAGGAGATCGGCGCCGTTGAACCATGCCTCGCCCGAGACGATCTTGCCGGGCGGCTGCGGAATGAGCCGCATCACCGAAAGGGCCGTGACCGACTTCCCGGAGCCGGATTCGCCGACCACGCCTAAAACCGTTCCCGGGCGGACCGTCAGATCAATTCCGTCCACGGCCCGGACCACGCCCTCGGCGGTATGAAATTGCGTCTTGAGATTTTTGATGCTGAGAACGGCCGGGTTCACGGTTCCCTCAGGTGAACGCAAGGGCTACGGCTTCTTGACCAGGTTGAGATAGACCTGAACGGCGCGGTTGGCGGGATCGATCTTTTGCGCGGCCTTCCATTCCTGTACGGCCAGGTCCTGTCGGCCTTGGGAATAGTACGTCATGCCGAGATGAATGTAGACCGGGACATATTTGGGACTGGCCTCTTTCGCTTTGGTAAAGGTCTCAATGGCCTGATCCATATCCCCCTTTTCCCGCAGGGTCGTCCCGATCTTGGTGAGAATATCCATAAAATTAGGCCGAAGCTTGACGGCTTTTCGGTACTCCTCGAGTGCCTGGTCATGCCGGCCCAGGTCGGAATAGGCGTCGCCCAGTTTGCCGTGTTCATTCGCCAATTTCCCTTCAATAAAAGGGTCCAGGGAAGCGGGTTCGGAACGGACCGCCTTTGCGGCCTGGTTGAAAACCCGCTCGGCCTCCGTGAAATTTTGGAGCTCGTTGTACGTCACGACGAGATTGAGGGAAGCGTCCGTGTATTTTGGATTCAGGGCCAGGGCTTTCTCGAAATAGTGCGCGGCGCGTTCATGCAGACCCTTTTGTGAATAGATCAGACCCAGGCGATTAAAGACATCCGCGTACCCTCCCGTGTTCCGGCTCAGAAGCTGCAAAAACAGGCGTTCCGCCTCATCAAACCGCTTATCGTCGAAACATTCCTGGGCGTCGCGATAAACTTTTTCGAATTCGGGATCCGTGGCCATCGTGCGCCCACTATAAAAGAAAAGGCCGGTGGTGTCAACTGCCACAACGTGCCGTGAGCCCCGTCCTTATTATTCCCTTGCTTGTCTTCCATCCATTCGGTAGAGTGCCCGTTATGAAAATCTTAAAAGCGGAGTTTGTGAAGAGCGGCGCGCAGCTTTCGGACTGTCCGATGGACGGCCTTCCGGAGATCGCGGTCGTGGGTCGTTCCAATGTCGGAAAATCGTCGCTGATGAATTGCCTGTTGCAGCGAAAAGGGCTGGCGAAGACAAGCGGCACACCCGGAAAAACACGACTCATCAACTTTTTTATAACCACGTGGGGCTCAAACCCGCCCTTGACTTTTTATATCGTGGACCTTCCGGGGTACGGTTATGCCAACGCGCCGATGACGCAACGAGCCGAATGGGGAGCCATGGTCGAAAATTATCTTGCTAATCGCCCCGCGCTTCGCGGCCTGATCGTGTTATTGGATATTCGCCGCGAACCCGGCCCTCTGGATCAACAATTATTTTCATGGCTCGATTCCTACAAAATTCCTTTTAGGGTGGTCCTGACCAAGTCGGATCAAATACCGAGAAGTCGGCAATCCACCGCTCTCCAAAGCATCCGGGCCGTTTTGCCGCCGTCAACCGCCGGCCAGGAAATCCTTCTTTTCTCTTCCAAGACCGGCCAGGGCCGCGAGGCCCTTCTGGCGAAAATCGTCCAAATCCTCAAAGATTAACGTGGGGGGCTGTATTTCGCATCCGCCTCGTAGGCCTGGTCAAACACCTCCATCGCCTTTTTCATGTCCTTGAGTTTGTAATACGCATACCCCATAAAGTAATAGGCATGGGTGTTTTCGGGGTCAATCTGGGCGGCCTCTTCGAATTCCTTGATCGCGTTTTCATAATCCTTCTTGACGTAGAAATCCCGACCGGCATCGAAATGATGTTTCGCCGCCTCGGCATCGAACAACTCGGCCGCGGAGACCGACGTCAAGCCGACCGAGATCGTCAGCAACACGGTCCCGATGATTCGGATCATCTTGTCACCTCCTTTAAATATTAAAACTTGATTTCGACTTGGGCCCGGGCCCGCAGATCCTTCAACCATTTTTCGTACAGCTCGGCCGACCGTTCGAAGAACAGCTGTTCCCGAATCTCACCCTTGACCTCCTCGAACGCGCGGGGTTTCGGCGGTTGGATTTCATCCAGGCGGAAGATGTGAATGCCCGCGGCCGTTTTGACCGGCCCGCTGAACTCGCCTGGCTTCAGAGGTTCAATTGCCTGCCGGATTTCCGGCAGCATGTGGTCCGCCCTCACCGTGCCGAGATCCCCGTTGTTGTTGGCCTCCGGCCCGCCCGAATAGCGTTTGACCATCGCCTGAAAGTCGGCGCCGCTTTTAAGCTGGTCCGCTACGCTTCGGGCGGTCTGTTCCTCGGTTTTCGCCGGGCCGGGGCCGGGGATGGGAATAAAAATCTGGCGGAGGCGGTACTGCATCGGGGTTAGAAACCGATCCGCCTGTTCCTCATAATACGACCGCATCTCCTCCTCGCTGAGCACCACACCCGACTTTACTTCGCGATTAACCAGTTTCAGGATCATGATCTGATCCTTCAGCCCGTTCTTGTACTGGTCGAGATCGGCCTGTGTCTCCTGCAAGGCTTTTTTGAGTGCCGCGTCCGTCGCCATCCCGTTCTTCTGCTTGACGTCCTCAACGGCCTTTTCCACCTCCTCCGGTCCGACGGTGATGCCCCTCTTCCGGGCCATCTGGAGCTGCAGTCGTTGGTTGATCAACGGCTCCAGTATTTCCGGCGCGGACGATGGGAGATGGGAAATCATTCCGTCCGATGATAGACTCAGCAGGCCGAGCCGGGCCTGCGCCGCGGCCGATTGCAGGTCGGAGAAGGTGATGATTTCGCCGTTAACCACGGCGACGATCCGATCAAGGGTCGCCGCGCCGCCGGTCGGCGGTTGAATCCAGAGAGTGGGAAGGAGCATGACGAGTGCCGTGAACGCGAGTCGTTTAGTCATGGGCGGGCTCCGGAGATGATTCCGAACTTCCGATCGGTTGGTAGAGAATCTGGTTATTCACCGTGATGCGCGCTTTTTCCTTGAGTCCCGCGACCCATACCGCAAACAGTTTTTCCCGCCGTTCCTGCGTCAGTTGGGCGCGGATCCGCTCCGCCGCTTCGGACGGGGTCATCGGTTTGGCCGGATGCCGCTCCTCCACCTTGAAGAGATGGTAGCCGTAGACCGTTTTGACCATGGGACTGATTTTCCCGACGGCCAGGGTGAAGACGATGTCGAATTCTTCCGGCATCTCGCCTTGGGTGAAGAAACCGAGGTCGCCGCCTTGTTCTTTGTCCGGACTGAGCGAGCGGGCCCTGGCCAGGGAGGCGAAGTCGGCGCCCTGGACCAACTGGAGGCGGATCGTTTTGGCCGCTTCCTCATGGGCCACCACAATCTGACGCGCCCGAACCTCGATCGGTCTCGCGAACTCTTTCAAGTGTTGTTTGTAGTAGGTCTGGATTTCTTCCGGGGTGGTCTGGATGTTTTCGGGCACGGCCTGATTGATCACCTTCTGGCTCAAGAGTTCCCGCCGGAGCCGCTCCTTCCAGTCTTCAAAACTGGTTTGCCGGTGCTGGAGCATTGCCTCAAATTCTCCGGGCGCGTAATCTCCTTTGATCCGGTCCACGGCCTGCTTGAGTTCTTCCGCTCCGACCTCTAATTTCAGCCGGGCGGCCTCGGCCAGGAACAGATGCTGTTCGATCAACTGGCTGAGAATAGTCCGCTTCAGTTCCTTGACGGATTCGCTGTTTTCATCGAGCGTGCCCTTGATCTCGACTTCCAGAAAAGCCGCTTTCAACTCGTTGAGGCTGATGCTGTTGTCGTCAACCATCGCCACAATGGGGGAGGAAGGGAGAACAGCGGTCCTTCCGCAGCCGAGGGAAAGAACAAACAGGGCAACCCAACAGAACGGCCTAACCAAGGCTTCCAAACATCCATCCTCCGTCGGGTATCCAACCATATTAGAGGAGGCTTTGCAAGTAGTTTTTTACGACCGAAAAGAGCGTCGGCCAGTCGGCCTGTTCCGTCTCGTTCAGCCGCAGCCTCACGCTGAATTCCGAGACGAGCGTGAGGCGTTTTGAGGCGTCTGACAAAAGCCGTCGGATCTGCGCATCCGTCAAGGGTCGGGCCGGGTCGAAGGCGATCAGGATTCCGTCTCGAGTCGAATCGAGCTTATGGATCTTCATCCGCCGGGCCAGCAACTTGATCATCACAACCTGCAGCAGGTGTTGAACGGGCTCCGGCAGTGCGCCGTAGCGGTCCTCCAGTTCGGCCTGGAAGGCGGTCCACTCGGATTCGGTTTTAAGACCCGAAAGCCGCTTGTAGACCGCGAGGCGTTGATAGGTGTCCGGGATGTAGCTTTCCGGGATGAAGGCCGAGACGTTTAGGTTTAAGATCGGTTCGATCTCCGGCTCAACCGTTTCACCTCTGAGCTCTTGAATGCAGTTCTCGATCAGTTGGAGGTAATAGTCGAACCCGACCGCCGCAATATGGCCGGACTGCTGTTTTCCGAGAAAGTTTCCGGAACCCCGGATCTCCAGATCGCGCGCGGCGATTCGAAACCCGGCGCCTAATTCGCAGAACTCCTGGATCGCCTGGATTCGGGTCCGGGCCTCTTCGGTCAATCCTCGATCGGACGGGACGAGGAGGTAGGCATAGGCCTGATGTCCCGACCGTCCGACGCGCCCGCGGAGCTGGTAAAGATCGGCCAGCCCGAACCGGTGGGCGTCGTTGATCAGGATCGTGTTGGCCGTCGGGATGTCGAGGCCCGATTCGATGATCGTGGTGGTCAAAAGGACGTTTGTTTCCTGATGCACGAATTTCCACATCACCTGTTCCAGTTCCCGTTCGTGCATCCGGCCGTGCGCGACCGCGAGCTTCGCCTCCGGCACCAGTTCCCTTAGGAGGGTGCCGATCCGCTCGATGTCATGGACGCGGTTATGGACGAAAAAGACCTGTCCGCCCCGCGCCAGCTCCCGGAGGATGGCGTTCCGTATCACCGGCCGGTCGAAGCGCGTCAGGATCGTCCGGATGGCAAGACGGTCGGCCGGGGGCGTTTCGATGATCGAGAGTTCGCGTATTCCGGTCAGCGCCATCTGGAGCGTCCGGGGAATGGGCGTCGCGCTGAGCGTCAAGGTGTCCACCGTCTTTCGGATCTCCTTGAGTTTCTCCTTGTGGGAGACGCCGAACCGCTGTTCTTCATCCACGACCAGCAGCCCGAGGTCGTGAAAGACGACGTCCTTTTGAAGCAGCCGATGGGTGCCGATGACGATGTCCACCTTGCCCGCCGCTAGGTCCGACAGAACCGCCTTCTGTTCTTTCGCGGTCCGGAACCGGCTGAGCGTCTCGATGCGGACCGGAAAGGGAGCGAACCGTTCCCGGAAGGTTTCCCCGTGCTGCTGCGCCAGCAGGGTCGTCGGCACCAGGATGGCGACCTGCTTTCCGTCCATCACGGCCTTGAACGCGGCCCGCATCGCCACCTCGGTCTTCCCGTAGCCGACATCCCCGCAGATCAGCCGGTCCATCGGCCGCGGCTCTTCCATGTTATTTGTTACATCCTCGATTGCCTTGAGCTGGTCGGGGGTTTCATCAAAGGCGAAGGCGGCATCGAACTCGCGGGCCCATGCCGACTCTTTTGAGAAGGCATGTCCCGGGCTCATCTCCCGCACGGCGTACAGCTCCACGATCTCCTTCGCCATCGTCTCGACCGCCTTCTGGATGCGTTGTGTCGTCCGCGCCCAGGTGATCCCGCCTAATCGGTCCAGCTTGGGACGGTGACCTTCGACGCCGGAATACTTTTGGACCAGGTTCAGACGGTCCACGGGCAGGTAAAGCGTATCGCCGCCGAGATAATGGAGGATCATAAAGTCGCTTTCAAATCCCTGGATCGAGAGCCGCTTCAAGCCCTCGTAGCGTGCGATTCCATGTTGAACGTGAACGATGTAGTCGCCCGCCTCCAGGTCTTCCAGCGACGATAGAAAGTGAGCCCGTTTGAGTTTCGGCGGCGGACGGTGTTTGACGCCCCTTCCGAAGAGATCCTCATCCGTCAGCAGGGCGAGGCGGTTTGCAAGATCAACAAATCCGGACGACAGTGCGCCGACCGCGATCGAAAAGGGGCGTGGGGAACGCAGTGGGGAAGCCGGGGTTGTTTCGGCGTTGGGCCACGCCTCCGCCGGCAGATCATGGTCGCGGAACAAATCCGTCAGCCGGTCTCTCTGAACCGGGGTCTTGGCAATGAAAATAACGCGGGCCTTCCGTCTTAAATCGTCCGCCGTCTTGAGCGCGGCCGAGAGCGGCGTGCCTTTCATGCCCAGGCCGAGGCTTTCGGGTGAGCGCGTCGAGAATGAAAGCAGGTCCGTGTCCGATTCGGTTTCCAGATGACTTGTCTCAAGAACGATGGATCGTCCCGATGAAAGCCGCCGGTTTAATTCATCCGGCGTCAGATACAAATGGGACGGGTTTCGTTGACCGGTTGGAGCCGCGGACCGGGCCAGCCGGACCTCGGTATGAAATTCCTCCATCCGATCCTGCAGGCTGCCGGGCTCGTCCAGCACAAACCGTGTTTCCGGTGGGAGGTGGTCCATCACCGTGGTCTTCGCCTTCTCGTTCGGCTCATGCGCCGGAAGAATGCGGGCCTCGGACGGTGTCGCGGCCGAGATCTGCGTCTCTGGAGCAAAGATCCGGATCGTCTCGATCCGATCGCCGGACCACTCAATTCGCAACGGCTCGTCGTGTGCGGTTGAGAAGAGATCCATGATCCCGCCGCGCACGCTGAACTCTCCGGGATGCTCGACCAATTCGGTGCGAGAGTAGCCGAGCTCAATCAGTGATTCCATCAGGTCGTCACGATTGGTGGTCTGCCCGCCGGCCAGTAACAGGATTGAATCTCGCAATGCGTCCGGAGCGATCACCCGCTGCATCACGGCCGGGATGGAGGCAACCAGAACCTTCAATTGATTTTCAGTGATGCGCCATAACGCCTGCATCCGCTGTCGAATCAGGTCGGGATGCGGAGAGGTCAGCTCATAGGGAAGTGTTTCCGTGGAAGGAAAAAGAATCGCACCATCGGACGGCCGCCCGATCAGGTTTAACCAGCAAACGAGATCCTGATGAAACGACTCGGCCTGCGCGTCCGTGGCGGTCAAAACAAAAAACGGGGCGTTTATTTCATCCGCCAATCCGGCGACCACGGCCGCCTTGGCCGAGCCCCAGAGGCCGGAAAAAACGATCCGCCGCCGGTTGCTTCGGATCATTTGAAGCGCGGGCTTGATGAGGGGTTTTAGGAGTGATGGGTGTTTTTTTCTGAGGGTTCGGATCGGTTCATAAGATCGGACAAACGCACTGCACACGGTTTTAGCCTTGTCGCCCGCTGATTTGCAACTCTTTATCCGAGAATCCCTTTTTCAGGAGATGCTTGCGGACTCGGTCGAGGAAATCCCGGCTCCGGCGGCATTCCTGCAGAGCTTCCTCTTTCGAAAAAGAGAGTTCGGCATCGTAATCCGCCGCGAGGCGATCGTCGAGCCCTTCCGATAGATGGGCCGACCATTCCGACTCGATCTCACCCGTCCGGATCAGATGAAGGGCAAACATCCTCCGAACTCCGGCATGGCTTTCGGCGGTCACACCCTCCACGAACAGTGCTGCCTTTGCTCCATGTAGTGCAGCATAATAGGCCCGTGACACCGCATCTGCATGATAACCTTGCTCTGCAAGGAGCCCGGCTGCCCGAAGCGACTCGTCGGCACGGCGCCATTCTGCAACGACCAGATTCTTCTTCATCACACCGGCACCGCGTCTCGCTCCACCGCTTCGAGGAAGGCCGAACCGCTCTTTCGCCGGTTCTCCCACTCCGTCTCGGTGTAGGCCAGGATGGACGGCACGGCCTCGGAGGCCGCGGCCAACAAGTAGCCGATCCGCCTCAGATCCCGTTTAAGGTGCGCGGCGTCGTTTTTTACAATGAGAAGCAGGTCGAGATCGCTGTCCGGACCGGCCTCCCCACGCGCCTTGGAGCCGTAGATCACCATTCGCGCCACGGCCCCCGGATGCCGTTCTTCAAGCGCGCTACGATAGGTTGAAAGCCATGCCTGCTCTTCCGCTGTGAGCTTCATCAGGACTTCACCTCCGCCTTGACATCTGAAAGGGATCGTTGTCGAAGATGTCACGGTCCTATTATGGCATATTTCGGTCTTTTTTTGTAGACACCAGCGAAACCCCGCCGCTCCGGCCCAACGCGCTGAACCAAGCCGCCGCCCACCGAGCTAAGTAAAGAGCATGACCAGCTTAATCCCGGTCGGTTGGATGAATTTGGTGAGGCCATTTTTTAGTTAAAGCGGTCGTAAAGTGATCTATGTTCCGTCTTTACCCATGATAGAAACTTGTGCGGGTTGTGTGAAAAATCACGCGTAAGTTTCTTGATCAGAACCTCGGACGTTGGTTCCCCACTTCCCAGTTGACCAGTAGGGGCATAATCTATAATTTCTTTAACTTTTTGATGCGCGGTTCTGGTATAACTCAGAGTGCGGTAGGCTGAGAGATCAGTAACACGTGAATGATGTGCCCTGCGCTTTTCCCTGTTGTGGGGTAGGCGGCCAAGCAACTTGAAAATAAGTTTAAAGGCGAACTGAGTCGCAGCGTTAGCAATTTGTTCTTTGGATTTCGCATCTCGAATAGCGTCAACTGCATTAGTACAGTGTTCCATCATGTTTTCTTTATGTCGGTCGTCTCCCGTGACGTTTTTCTCGATTGCCGTCCGAATGGTACCAAACAATTGCATGAGTTCGTGCTTCCACCTCCGAATAGGTTTGCGTGTCGCTGCACCGTTGTGACCATACCATCCGTAAATGGAGGCCATTAAGTTCTCGAAACCCAGATCAGCATATATAGTTTCAGGTTCTTTTCTCATATTAAGATTGCCACAACGCCTAAAAGCTGAACCGCCGCCTATCGCTTCATGAGCGACACGAGATATGCTGTTGTATGCGGTCGGCCTCGTAAAACATGAGTCAAGAAGAGACTTGACATCTTTTTGATGTCAAAGTAAAGACTCTGCTTTTGCGTGTGTTCCTTGCCCACTTGTAATATAAAAGAACAACACGGTTTTTCATCAATCAGGAAAATTTACTGGCAAAATCTTGGTAAATTTTATATCCATCTTTGGCTTTCTCAGATTTTAGTCGCTCTACATATTCGCTTTCCTCGCGTCTTATTGATTCTACGCGTCTTGAATAGAATTTCATCTGTCGCATAAATAAAAGAGCTGTTGCGCAGAAGGCAATGCTGGCATAGTCCATCGGGCTGTCTTTTATTACAATCTGCAAGCATTCTACGATATTTTCTAGGTCAGCATCTTTGATGTCTTTGTCAAGGTCAACACCTTTTTGAAACACTTCAAAAAACAAACAGTGACCATTCACTCTTGAGGCTGTGGGACAATCATTCACAGTTTGTAATCTTTTAAGGGCATATTGTCTGGCAAGTTGAAAATCTTGCTTTCTAAAATAAATTGAGCATAAATCACAAAAAACAGCGGATACCATAACCTCGTAAGTCCTATCATCTATACGCACTTCTTTGGGCCTAGGTGCATTTAAAGCTAACTGATAATATTTCAGTGCGGTTTGAATATCTTTTCTATCATTATGGTAAAGAGATCCAAGATTAGCGTAAACTTCAACCAGTGGATAATCCTGCCTTTGCGCATGTTCAGTTAATATTTTATTGAATTGCAATTCCGCTCCATCAATATCTCCACTATGCGCCAAAGTAGTTCCTAAAATTGTTTTAGCAGGCAGATAGGCCGGGTATTTTCTTATTGCTTCCTTCAATAGACTTATCGCTTTATCGTATTGCTTCAGGTTGCGATAAGATATCGCCTGATCTACTATCTGCATGGCAGTCATTTGTTCATGAATTTTATGGAAGATTTTATCTCTGTCCGATTTCTCTTCTTTTTTTAAAAAATCAAAAAGACCCATTCGAGTTTCTCCCTCAAGGCTAACATTTATAAATATCAAAAACCAGATTCTCATAATCAGTGTATCTTTTGGACATATCTGGATGGATGCATTTCAAAATTACAGATCTGATTTTTTCATCTAAATTATGTCGTTGCAGCAAATGGTCAGCTATGTAGAAATAGTCGTGATCTATTATTTGAGAAATCAGTGGCTTGCCGGGTGAAAAATCATAAGGAAGATGTCCAAGTAGAAGTTCAAAAAATATCATACCTAAACTGAAAACATCTGCAGTCATGTGTGTTGAGTAATCAATAAATCTTTCAGGACTCATATAGGGAAGAGTTCCCAGGCCAGTCATTGTATCAACAAAAGAAGGGAGCGAGTCTTTTAATAAAACATCGGGACAATATCTTCTTTGAAGATTAGCAATACCCCAGTCACTTACAAAAAAACGGGTGTGGTCTTTTTCAAAATCAATCAATATGTTTTCCGGCTTTAAATCTTGATGGACAATCCCATGCTTCTCAAATGTCTCACAGAGACCACGAATGACATTTATGAGTATAAATTTTGCCTCACTTATTGCAAACCTGCCTTGCTCAATCTCTTCTCTTAGATTGCCATTATAAAAAGGCATCAACGCATATAGTCTGTCTTGGATAAATACAATTTTAAGCAATTTTGCAGTATTTATGACATCAATATTGATCCAAATATTTAATTCTCGCTCGAATAAAGCCTTGTTCCTTTGGACAAAAGCATTATCCTTGAAAGTTTTGGCAGCCACTTTTTCGCGGTAAATAAGTGAGTACTTATCTGCAAGACGCGGATTGTTTTTCATAAGTGCTTCAAGAAAGGGTTCAGTAGAGGTACCAGTACCAGATACTCGGTTCAATATTAGTACTCGGCCCATGCCGCCCTCTTTTACGTTGGCTACCTCATACTCATGAAAGTCATCAAATTTAATCTTTTCTTTGATCATATACCATATTAAATGTGTTGTTTATTCGTTTAAGATATCTCCACTTGCCTGTGAATGCAACTAATGGTTGTTGTATTAGAGTCAAGTCGCTTGT
>CAKKOZ010000092.1:0-2528 GCA_919901335.1 Nitrospiria bacterium
TTGGCCAGAGGATCATCCCGATGGGCGTCGAAGCCGGCCGAAATCAGGATGAAGTTCGGCCGAAACGCCTCGATGACCGGACGAAGCGATTTCTCAAAGACCGAAATATATTCGTCATCGCCTTGACCCGGCGGAAGCGGACAGTTCAGCGTATAGCCTTCCCCCGCGCCACGGCCGCGCTCGTCCGCCCGACCGGTCCCTGGATAAAGCGGAAACTGGTGAAGACTGAAGTAGAAAACGGTCGGATCTTCCTCAAAGATATGTTGCGTCCCGTTTCCGTGGTGGACATCCCAGTCAATGATCATCACCCTTGATAAACGATGCCGCCGTTGAAGGTATCGGGCCGTGATCGCGACGTTATTAAAAAGACAAAAGCCCATCGCGCGGTCGGACTCGGCATGATGACCCGGCGGCCGCACGGCGCAAAACGCGTTCGTCAATCGCCCGGCCATGATCCCGTCCGCCGCGGCCAGCGTCCCCTCCACGGCCTTCAGCGCCACCCGATACGATTCGGACGACATCAGCGTATCGGCATCCATGCGGGCGGTCCCCGTCTCCGGACACATCCGCTCAAGTCGGCTGAGATGGCCGGGTTGATGAACCTGCGTGATCCAGTCCGAAAGATCGGGTCGGGGCGGACCGGGGTGAATCATCGTCAACCGTTTCATCAAGCCCGTCTCCTCCAATCGCTTGACGACGGCCTTCAAGCGAACCGGCGATTCCGGATGACCGCCGCCGGTGTCATGAAGAAGATAATCGGGATGATAGATAAAACCGGTGCTGTTCATGGGTTAATTTTAACACAGAGTAATCGTCGGAACAAGGGGATCGACCCGGCGAATCTCTATAATAAAATTGCGGATGATCTTGGGTTCGGTTACAATGAGCAGGCCCAATAATAGCGGGCCAATCAGCCAAACTTTCGGAAGGACTTCGATGCTAAACCGATCCCAATGGCTGGCAGCCGTCTTGACGCTTGTGCTGTCCGGCTGCAACATCAAACCGGCCGCTCCCCCGCCGCCCGAGATGTTCATGGGCCCGTCCAACTATCCCGTCGGCACGAACCCGACCGGAATCGCCGCAGCCGACGTAAACAACGACGGAAATCTGGACCTGATCACGGCCAACTTCGGGAGCAATGATCTTTCCGTCCTCCCTGGAAATCCGGACGGCACTTTTCAGGAGCACGTACGCAGTCCGGTCACGGTGCAGCCGCGATTATTTGTTGCGGGACGTTTTGATGCAGACCCTTATGTGGATATCGCCGTCATCCACCACTTTGAACCGATCTTGATGATCCTGGCCGGTGACGGCAGGGGAAACTTCCATGAAGTTCAACGAGAGGACTTGAAAAAAACGGCCTCGTCAATCGTCGCGGCCGATTTTAATCACGACGGGAAACTCGACCTGGCCGTTTCACTCATGCTGGACCGAGTTTTGATCCTGTCAGGAGACGGCCGGGGACGATTCGCCGTCACACACACCTTCGATCCCGGAGACACACCCACTTCTATCCTCCCGGTCCATCTGAACGGCGACGGCCCTTGGGATCTTTTGATCGCGAACGACGGCCTCATGGCCCCGGGAATCGCCGTTTTCCAGGGGAAGGGAGACGGCACGTTTAAAAAACTGCGAGACTACAAAACCCGCCTGCGCCCCCTGATCCTCAGCAGCGGAGACTACAACCTGGATGGAAACACGGATCTGGTCGTCATCTATAATTCTCAGAGCACCCTGGCCCTTTTCCTCGGCCGCGGCGATGGTACGCTCGAAGACGGGATCGATTTCGGCTCGGAAGGCGGGCCGACTTCGGCGCTCCGGGGCGATTACAACCGGGACGGCAAGCCGGACGTCCTGATCACGAACAACCTCAACAATAAGTTTTCGATCCATTTTGGAAAGGGCGATGGGACATTCGTCCATCCACCCGCCGCCTACCCTGCGGGGCAGGGGCCCTTTGCAACGGTGCATGGGAAATTCGGAAGGGACGGCGCAGACGGGCTGGCGATCGCGAACAACGTCGGGAATACGGTCTCGATCTTCCTCGAAAAAAAACATGTTTCGGCCGCAAAACCGTAGGGGCGGTTCGCGAACCGCCCCTACTTTCGCTGCACCAGCCTGAAAATCATGTTCATACCAGTCTGCAGGTTGTTTCTTTTGGCAAAGCCGGCCGCGGCCTGCATCACATAGAGGGTTTCGGGCTCCTTTGGCCCGTACGCGGGACAGGGATCCTCCGCGCAGGGCGGAACACTCTCCTCAATATGCAAAATCCTCCGGTTGCGATCCATCCAAAGGATATCAATTGGGAAATGGCTGTTTTTTGTCCAGATCCGGTGGGAATCTTCGTCCTCGTAGATATACAGCATGGCGCTGTCTGGAGGAAGCTCTTTGGCGAAAAACAGCCCGACGATCTGCTTTTCGGGGCTGTCGGCCACCTGGGCTGGAATCTGCTTGCCGTTGGGAAGCTCGACCATGAAATAGTTGATGTCCTGATTGCCCATCAATAATGGAAAAGCGACGCCCATCGC
>CAKKOZ010000092.1:2628-4064 GCA_919901335.1 Nitrospiria bacterium
GCCGTTAGAGGTCTCGGTGGAGGTGTTGGCATATCCGAGGTAGACACCGAAGGTCCCACGTGAATAGAAAAGGTCAAACCAGTTGGCCGGGGGAGGCGTGCCGGGCAACACCTCCAGAGGACCGCTGTATGGCCTTCCGAGGTAAACGCCCCATCCGCCGTAGGAGGTATCCACGTTCATGCCGCCCCAGGCATCGGTCCGATCATTCGTCGTTGCCGGGTCTGTTACCGTATTGCCCTCCGGATACATCCCGATCTCTCCGTAGATCGCATTCTTATAGTTGCTGAGTTGCGCGGGGTTGACCCAGATATTGAAGTCGTCCTCGATCTGCCAGTTGCCAACTCCCATCCCGTCCATGCGGGCATTCGTGGTGGGATTGCTGATGACCTGCGCCGATGCAGTCGACGCGAAAAGAAGAGCTATAAATATCGCAGCCAGTTTCTTCATGCTCTGTTCCTCCTTGTTATGGTGTGCTACCAATCCTTCCCGATGACGAAATTGTCGGGAATATAGCATGGGCCCGACAGTGTGTCAAGTCTTTTTTATCAAGGTGTCAAGCGCCTGTTTTGCCGCCTGCTGTTCAGCCTCTTTTTTGCTCCGGCCCCGCCCAATGCCGCGCAGCTCCTCCTTGATCGTCAGCTGGACCTCAAAAAGCTTCTCATGGTCGGGACCGGACTCGCGCAGAACGCTGTAGGCCGGCAGAACCTCGAATTCCCGCTGGCAACATTCCTGGAGCTCCGTTTTGTAATCAATGTCGTCCTGATGCGGGTCGAGACGATGAATCTCTTCCTCGAAGATATTCAAGAGCACCGCGCGTGCGGTCTCGAATCCACCGTCCAGATAGACGGCCGCAATCACGGCTTCCAGCGCGTCCGCCAACAGCGATGGTTTTTCCCGGCCGCGGGTCCGTTCTTCGCCCCGACCGAGCAACAGAAACTTCCCGAGGTCCAACCGTCTTGCGACGCGCGCCAGCGTGACCTCACTCACGATCCGGGCCTTCATCTTGGAAAGATCGCCTTCGCTCGACAGCGGATGGAGGAAAACAAGACGATCGCTGACGGCCAGATCCAGGACGGCGTCGCCCAGGAACTCGAGGCGTTCATTATCCTGTGCCGACCGGTCCTTCTCAGTGGCATCGCTTTTCCACTGTGAAGCGCGCATTTCGTTCAAATAGGACTTGTGGGTGAGGGCCTCGCGCAGAAGATCCGGCTTGCGGAAGGAGTACCCTAACGTTTTCTGGAATGGATCGAGCGGTTCGACCGTCATGACGGCCATTTAGTGTGATTCATACTTTTTAAAAATCAGACAGGCGTTCGTTCCTCCGAAACCGAACGAGTTGGAGAGGGCCGCGACCGGGTGCGCTTTTCGCGCGGTGTTCGCGACATAATCCAGGTCGCACTCCGGATCCGGATGCTCGTAATTGATCGTCGGTGGGA
>CAKKOZ010000093.1 GCA_919901335.1 Nitrospiria bacterium
TTTACAAACTTTTCCAAGCCTCATCCTCCTCCGGCTTCAGCCAATCTTTTTTTAAAGAGGATTCGCTTGCGATGGCGGTGTCGAGCTTGTTTTTAATGATCTTCGCTTTCAGAAAGTGGACGAAGTCCAGAACCTCATCCAGAAAAGGCTCCGGAACCTGCTCAAGCTCGTTCATCAACAATTCCTTTTTACTCATAATCCACCTCCGACCTAAAGTGCTCCCATTCTATCACAACCCCGCCCTCTTCTCAAATCTATTGACCGTGTCATTGGCCTTTAGTATGATGGGCCTGCGGGCTCACCATCGGAGGCATTCGTGTATAAGGTCACCAAGGCGATTCAGTTCTGCTACGGACACCGTCTCATGAACTACGACGGGAAATGCCGCCATCTCCACGGCCATAATGGAAAAGTCGAGATCGAGATGGAGACGGAAACGCTGGATGCGATCGGGATGGTTCGGGATTTCACCGAGGTGAAGGAGGTCGTTGCGGCCTGGCTGGACCGGGAGCTGGACCACAAAATGCTTCTGCGGAAGGACGATCCGGCGCTCCCGATGCTTCAAAAGTTGAACGAGCCTGTTTTTCTCTTCGATACGAATCCGACGGCCGAGGCGATCGCCAAGCTGATCTTCGAATTTGTGCGCTCCAAGGGCTTCCCTGTTTCGGAGGTCCGGATGTGGGAATCCGAAGGCTCCTTCGCGACCTTCAATGAGGCCAAGGCCGCTTCCTAAAATCGGCTGCTAATTTCCGCCCAGGGCCTTTAGTATCTCCTCGCTGTGGCCGTCCACCTTGACCTTTCGATAAATCTGCGCGATCTTGCCGTCCTTGCCGATCACGAACGTGCTCCGCTCGATCCCCAGGTAAGTCCGGCCGTACATGCTTTTCTCCTTGTAGACGCCGTAGGCCGAAGCGACCTTCTTGTTTTCATCGCTCAGCAGCGTGAAAGGGAGCTTGTATTTCTCGACGAACTTCGCATGGGACGCTAAATCATCGAAGCTCACGCCCAGGATGACGGTGTCCTTCCTGTCGAACTTCGGCCGTTCGTCCCGGAAGCTGCAGGACTCTTTCGTGCAGCCGGGCGTGTCGTCCTTTGGATAGAAATACAACACCACATTTTTCTTTCCGTGAAATTCCTTGAGCGAGATCTCCCGCCCTTCCGTCGAGGGAAGGCGGAAATCCGGCGCGGGATCGCCGACGCTTAATTCCTTTGAGGCCATTGCGTACTCCTTTGATTGAGGTTAATCAGCCTGGTTGTCGGCGTCAGGCCCCGGCATCCGACGGCCGGTTGGCTTCCTTCCGGGACCGGCGTTCATCCGTCATGAATCCGAGCAGATCCATCAGCCGACGGCATTGCCGGATCAGGCCGTCGGACTCGAGCAGGAATTGCTTCTCGATCGGCGTCAGATCCAGCTCGGAAGACAGAAGATGCACCAGCCCTTCATCGTCCAGTCGCATGGCCAGGACCGTCCGGATCTGGCTTTCCCAGCCGCGGGCCTGCGCGTAGATCTGAAGCGCCGCAACCAGCTCGGACCGGATGGGCTCCGGAAGAGCCGGCGCCGGATCACCCGCCGAACGGATCGGTTCGATCCAGGCGCGGCGGTAACTCCGGTCAAGCAACGGTTCCCTCACCCTAAACGTATCCAGGCCGTAGAGAACTAGATTGTAGCGCCCGTCATTCAGGCGCTGGACCTGCATGATCCGGCCGACGCAGCCGATCGGGTGGATCGGCGGGCAGCCGTAGTAATCCTTCTCCCAATTTTCCTTCAGCAGGACCATCCCGATCATGCGGCTCCCTCCATCGGAATCACCAAGGGCGTCCTCGATCATTTCCCGATATCTCGGCTCAAAGATATGGAGGGGAAGATAGGTCTTGGGGAAAAGAACCGTGGCGGGAAGTGGAAACAACGGAATAACCTTTGGGGTGCGGTCTTGCGTCATCTCAGGCCTCCCGATGGATCTCGACGGCCGAATAAGCCATGATCGGCTCGATGGGGGGCGCCGTTTTTCTTAAGCGCAGCGTCAGGCTTTTAACCCCGAATTCCGTCAGGATCAGCCGGGCCAGCCGTTCGGCCATCGTCTCGATCAAGTGGAACTGTTCTTTGCGCGCGATCTCGATCACCCGCCGTGAAATCGCGGCATAGTCGAAGGCCTCGTTGAGTTGATCCGTGCGGGCGATGCGGGCGATGTCGCAGCCGAGATCGAGATCGAGCGAGAACCGCTGGCCGGTCTTCTGCTCCTCCGGCGTGATCCCGCAATGGCCGTAAAATTCAAGCCCGCCGATGATTAGTTTGTCCACGTCAGCCCTCTCATCCCACGCGTGCACTATAGCAGATCGTCCGGTCCGGGATCAACGATCTTACATTTGAAACTGCGCCTCATACAGGAGGGTGTACAGGCCGCCCCCCGCGAGGAGTTCCTCGTGGGTGCCCTGCTCGACGATCCGGCCGTTCCGGATTACGAGAATTTTGTTGACATGCTTCAAGGTGGACAAACGATGGGCGATAATGAAGGTGGTTCGTTGGTGGGTCAGCGCGCCCAGCGCCTCCTGGATCCGGGCCTCGGTCTCGGTGTCGATATTGGAGGTGGCCTCGTCAAAGATGATGATCGGCGGGTTTTTCAATAGCGCGCGCGCGATCGCGATCCGTTGTTTCTGGCCGACCGACAGCTTCACGCCGCGCTCGCCGATCCAGGTCGCGTAGCCGTCCTGAAGCGACAGGATGAATTCGTGGGCCCGCGCCGCCTCGGCCGCCGCGACCACCTCCTCCTCGGTCGCATCCAGCCGCCCGTATAAAATGTTCTCGCGCACCGTCCCGTTGAACAGGAAGGGCTCCTGGGCCACCACGCCGATCTGATCCCGGAGATACGAAAGCTTCAGGTCCCGGACGTCGCGCCCGTCAATCGTGATGGCGCCGGTATCCACGTCGTACAGCCGCATCAGGAGCTTGATGATCGTGCTCTTGCCGCTCCCGCTCGGTCCGACCAGCGCGATCTTTTCGCCGGGGAGTACGGCCAGCGAGATCTGCTGAAGGACGGGGGCGTTCGGGCGGTAGTGGAACGAAACATTCTTGAACTCCACGAAGCCCTGGACTTTCTGTGGAGGATGGATCGCGCCGGGCCGGTCGGAAACCTCCGGCACGGCGTCGATGATCTCGAATACGCGTTCCCCCGATGCCAGCGATTGCTGGAGCATGTGGTTGACGGAATGGATCTGGTTGATCGGCGTGTAGAACAGGCCCAGATAGGCCAGGAAGGCCACCAGTTCCCCGACCGTCATCCGGCCGTCCAGGACCGCATGGGTTCCGAACCAGAGAATCAAGAGGGTGCCGGTCGAGGCGATCAGGATCATCCCGGGGGAATAGACCGACCAGATGCGCGCCACCCGCAGGTTGCCGCGGCTGTATTCCAGGCTCTGCCGGTTGAACCGTTCAACCTCGTAGGCCTCGCGATTGAAACTCATCGTTTCGCGGATTCCGGAGATGCTGTCCTGAAGCAGCGCGTTGAGCTGGGCCGCCTGCTGGCGGATGAGGTGATAGAGTTTGTGGACCCGGGTCGTGAAGATCGTTGCGCCCAGAATAAGGAACGGGATCGGGATCAAGGCGATCAGCGCCAGCTGCCAGTCCAGGAAGAGGAGCACCGACATGATCCCCAGCAGCGTGAGACCGGCCATCACCATGGCCTCCACGCCGTCGATGAAAATCCGCTCCAGGTTGTTCACGTCGTTCACGACGCGGGACATGATCTCTCCCGTGGCGCGGTTTTCATAGTAACTGACCGACAGCCGCTGCAGCGCGCGGTAGATATGGTCGCGCATGTCGTAGATCACGCGCTGTTCCAGCGTGTTGTTGAACCGGACGCGCGCCGAGTTTAAAAGGTTCCGGCCCAGATAGGACAGGACCAGTGCGGCGATCAGCCATTTGAGCAGCGGAAGGTCGCCGGCACGGATCACGTCGTCAATCACGCGCTTGAGCAGCCAGGGCGGAACCATCTCGATCGAGGTGGTCAGCACGGCGCAGGCCAGCGTCAGATAGGCCAGGCGCTGATTCGGCTTGATGTAGCGTATGACACGAAAAAGGGATCGCATCTGTCCTCAAACGATTCGCGGGTCCTGTCCCTACTCTTCATCCTGCGGCTTCATCCAGAACCGCTCGTACTCTTTGAGATGGGTGAGCGTGGAGAGATCGCGCATCCGGTCGAGAAAAATCTTTCCGGCCAGATGATCCAGTTCATGCTGAATCACGACGGCCGGGAAACCTTCGGCCTCCAACCTCTGTTCCTTTCCCATCCGGTCCAAGAACCGGACCGCCACCTGCTTCGACCGCGTCGCCTTCCCGCGAAAGCCTTCCACACTGAGGCAGCCTTCCCATCCGTCCGCGGTCTCTTCCGATTGAGAGAGAACGACCGGATTGACCAGGATCAGTAGCGGCACGTTAGCCGCCCAGGGATACCGATTGCTGTTGTGCACCTCGATCACGGCGAGTTGTATTGACTCATGCACCTGCGGGGCGGCCAGGCCGACACCCTCGTATTCATGCATCGTTTCAATCATGTCGTCAATCAGCTTCTGGATCGCTGGGCTCGTCAGTTCCGAAAGGGAGACCTCTTTTGCGATCTGCCGGAGGACCGGGTTGCCCAGTTTTGAGGTTTTAAGAATGGACATAAGGACTCATGCTGCGGGCTTGGGCCGGGGCCCTTTCTCAAGTCGGTGCAGGCGGGCCGTCATCCGTTCCAGCGGGATCATGTCGCCCGTCTTCCGGCCGACCTCGATCCCTTTTCGATAAATCGCCATCGCCTCATCCATCTTCCCAATTTTCTCGAGCCCGCCGCCGAGATGCTCATAGACAACGGTATAATCCGGTTTGAACGAGATCGCCTTTTCAAACGCCTCGACGGCGAGCACGGGAGACTCCTCCGCGAGATAGGCCTGTCCCAGGGAAAACCAGAGCATCTCGCT
>CAKKOZ010000094.1 GCA_919901335.1 Nitrospiria bacterium
TGGCGAAACCCCAGCCGAAGGCCTTCTTCACGGAGGGCCGAAAATTCATCGGGAGGGTAATACCGGATCACGGGAAGATGTTTGGGCGTGGGCTGTAAATACTGTCCCAGCGTCAGGACATCGCAACCGGCCTCCACCAGATCGGCCATGACGGACCAAACCTCCTCGGTTGTCTCGCCCAGTCCCACCATGAGACCGCTCTTGGTGACGAGGCCTGTCCGCTTCGCGCGTGAAATCAACTCAAGGCTCCAGAAATATTTTCCCTGAGGCCGGACGGACCGGTAGAGGCGCGGAACGGTTTCGGTGTTGTGGTTTAGAATGTCCGGCCGTGCCGAAAAGAGGGTGTCTTGTGCCGCGTGCGAGCCCTTGAAATCCGGGATCAAGACTTCGATCGTGCAGTCGTGCAGTCTCCGTATTTCATGAACCGTTTCGGCGAAGATTCCGGCCCCGCCATCTTCCAACTCGTCGCGATTGACGGACGTGATCACGGCATGCCGCAGGCTCAATGCCCGGACCGCAAGCGCCACCCGTCGGGGTTCATCGGCATCCAACGCGCCCGGCCGACCGGTGGCGACCGCGCAAAAACCGCAGCTCCGCGTGCAGACATCCCCCAGAATCATGAAGGTCGCCGTCCCGCGGTTCCAGCAGTCCCACACATTAGGGCAGCGGGCCTCCTCGCAAACGGTATGGAGCGTGAGATCGCCCACCAGCTTTTTCATCCGCCGGTAATGCGGCCCCGGATGCGCCTGCACACGGAACCAGGGCGGCAAACGGGGACCCCGGGGGACAGATTCTAAATCCGCCCCCCCATTGTGATTGAGGACCGGCAGCGGGTTCATTTACTTCACTTCTTCAATAACGGACTCGATCATGTCCTTGTTGATTGAGATGAACGGACCGTCTCGCTGGACCCGTTGATCCGGACATCCGTCAGATTGATGAAAGTCCGCTCTTCTTCATTTAGAACATCCGAGATGCGATTGCGCATCGCAGGAATAATGAGAATTTCCTCGTAGCTTGCATACGCGGTCCGAACTTTCACACGCACCTTTTTGCCGGCAGCCATGTTTTGTTTCTCCCTCTTGAGGCGGTGAATAAGATGCCACCCCCCCCGTTCCTCGGACGGAACGAGACCGGAGGGTCTCTCAATTCAACAACAGGTCGCTCGACTGTTACTTCTTCTTGCGCTGGTGACGCATCTTTTTCCGGAGCTTTCGGTATTTGTGCTTCCGCATCTTCTTGCGCCGCTTTTTCACAACTCGGGACATGGATATTCTCCTATGGGGCGATTATTCTAACCATTTTCAACCTGAAAGGCAAATGAGAAATCGAGCGAACGATTCCCTGTTTCCTCATCCCCCGCCGCGGCGTGCGGCGCGCCGCTTCACCGGGGGCTTCTCACGGACCAGAAGGACCGGGCAGGCGCCGTACTCGATCACCTTGAGCGGAACGCTTCCCAGGAAAAAGCGCCTGACGGCCGAACTGCCGCTGGCCCCCATCACCACGATGTCATGGTCTTTGGCCTCATCAATGATCACCTCAGACGGGCGGCCGACGCGCGCTTTGATCTTGGCCTGAATCCCCATCTGAGCCAGGATCATCTCAGCCCGCCGCACCTGTTCCTGGACGGCCTTGACCTCGGCGTCTGCCGATGCAACGGACAGAATCGTCACCCGCGTATTCAAGGCCTGCGCGATCTGGGCGCCGAACAGCTCGGCCTTCTCGGCCAGTCTCGAACCGTCCGTGCAGATAAGAAAGTTGTGGCCCTTCCGGATATTTTTTGCGATCAGCACCGAGCAGGGAGCGAACTCGGCGATGCGAAGCGCCGTGCTTCCGATAAAATAACTGGCCAAGCCTTGATGCCCCCGGGATCCCGTCAGGATCAAATCGTATTGACCCTGACCGGCCTCCGTCAGGATCTCCTCGGCCGACTCGCCTTCGCGGAGCTTCAGGCGCACGCGCTCCGTGCGGCGGCCGATCCGATGCAGCTCGACGCCTCCCTCGGCCGATTTCCGGAAGGTATGACGCACCGGGGTCTCCCCTTCGGGCAACCGGGACGCCAATCCCGCCTCGGCCAGGATCTCCTTGGCGCGCTTCAGGTACCCGACCCCCGGAATGTCCAGGTCCCATTCGTCTATCTTCTTGCGCGCCGTTGTCCGATGGATCGAGTCCCCCCCGGCGGCCTTCGGGCGGACAAAGAGGACCGTGACATCCGCATCGAGTTCGTGCGCAAATTTTCCGCCGAAGCGGATCGCCTCTTCGGCAAACGGCTGACCGTCGGTGCACATGAGAATTTTCATGACGGACTCCCCGGACACATATGCGTGCTTCCTAACACACCGATACAGGGTTGTCAAGAACTATCCC
>CAKKOZ010000095.1 GCA_919901335.1 Nitrospiria bacterium
AAGGGCTATCCACTTAGCTCCGCAGTCGCCGGGATCGGGCTGCGCCGGTGCTGACCTGGTTCGTTGTCTCTGATATGAGAGTAGGTCACCGGCGCTGTGACGGCGGCTTGCTGCATCAGGCGGTAGAACAGCATGCCTCGGGATCGCGAGTTACGTCGGTTGAATCTGAACACGAACTCATCGAGGTAGTAGTCCACGTGCTTGGGATCGACGGCGCCGTGATGGGTGCCAAGCAGCCAGCGCTTCAACAGCGACGCGACCCGGTGAACACCTGGCAAGGAAGCGTGCGCCGGCCTCGACGATCCCAGCTGAACCCGCGGATCGTGATCCATGCCGTCGTGCGCGAGCTGTTTGTAGATCGCAGAGCCGTCGGTTCGCACTGTCGCAATGGGTTCGATGTTGTCGTGGATGAACGGCTCCATCGTCTCGATCGTGGGCCTGTCGATTCGGCGCACCCGAATGCGGCCAAAGCCCTTCGGGTCAAGAACCTCCACTGCGATGACGACCGGCACCAAATGCTCCGTGTTGTGCGACTTGGAAGAGCGCGTCTTGCGCGCCTTACCCGTTCTGCGCCGCAGGGCCAGGAAGGATTCATCCACTTCCACTGTGCCGGTCAGCAGGTCACGGTCCGGACGAACCATGGCGCGCCTGAATCGGTGCAGCATCGCCCACGCAGTCTCGTAGCTGGTCAGCCCCAAGACGCGTTGCAATCCCAGGGCGCTGATGCCCTGCTTCTGGCTGGTGATGTACCAGGCGGCCGCGAACCAGACGCGAAGCGGTGTGCGCGTCTTGTCGAAAATCGTCCCTGCGGTGACGCTGCACTGGTACCGGCAAGCGCGGCAGCTCAATCGTCCCCGAGATGTGCGCCCGGGGTCTTCCGCCACGCCACACGCGGGGCATACGAATCCACTTGGCCACCGAAGCTGCTCCAGATACGCAGCGCACGCATCTTCGCTGGCGAACCAGTCCTCGAAGTCGCTCCACCTCACGGGGTAGTCCTCGCCAGCGGTAGGCTTGTCGCTGCTCACGGAGTGATTGTGAACGCTGCGGAGCTAAGTGGATAGCCCTTA
>CAKKOZ010000096.1:0-1084 GCA_919901335.1 Nitrospiria bacterium
TTGCCAAAGCCGGACGGCTTGAGGCATAATGGTTTCCAACACAGGAGGGATGCATCATGAAAAAGCAATCTTTGGTTGCGGCCGTGATCCTGACCGTTTTCATGTTGGGATCGGTCCCGACGGCCTGGGCCTGCAAGTCGGCCGGACCGAACAAGCATGTCGGAAGCGTCACGGCGATTGACGCGAAGGCGAAGACCTTCACGATCCGGGATGCCGAGACGGATCACCTGATGACCTTTGAGGCGACCGACAAGATCCTCAAGGATCTCAAGGTCAGCGACCGGGTGATGGTCGGCTACAAAGAGGAGGCCGGCAAGATGATCGCGGTGGACCTTCATTCCTGATTTCGCTTGTTCGGAAAATACGGGAGGAAAGATGTTTTCATGAAATCGAATAGAATCGTTTTGCCGTTTGTGATTTTGGGTGTTCTGATCGGGTTGGGGACGGGGAGGGCGGTTGAGCCACCGCCCGCGGCACCTTCTCAGTCTTCGCAACCTTCGATCGTCACGATCCGGATCGTGACGGATGCGTCTCAGCGGTGTAACAAGGCCTACGACCCGCCGGTCGTGACGATCCAGGCCGGCACGACGGTGGAATGGACCAATGAGGATTACGAGACCCATACGCTCGTCAGCAGCGCGGGCGGCGAATCCTGTAACCAGAAAGAGCTTCCCTCGGAGGCCCGCGTGATCGATGTCGGACAGCTTCTCCCCACGGCCCAATACCGGCAGACCTTCACAAAGCCCGGCGAGTATCCGTACACGTGCCACCTTCCATTTCATCACATGTCGGGTAAAATTATCGTTGTGCCGTGATGATTTTGTGATAATCCTGTTTTATTCTCACTGATGAGGCAATTAAGGATTCGTCAAAGGTTACAGGAGGGTTCTATGGTGGAGCTGGTGGACAAGACGGTTTTGCATCTTCCTTCCCTGACGCGGTTTGTGCGGGATGGAATTTATTTCTTTGTGGACGGGGATGCGCCCAACTGGATCGCGACGGATGGGCGAGGGGCCGGTATTGTAGACTTGATAGACGGGAAGCGGCTGTTCGGTGAAATCGTCCGCGAGTATGCGGCGCTCCA
>CAKKOZ010000096.1:1184-3473 GCA_919901335.1 Nitrospiria bacterium
GATGAAGTTTCGGATCTGGGTGCCTATCGCTTCTATTTCACGGGCGGTGAACCGTTTGTCCGGAAGGATATTTTTGAATTGATCGAGTACATCACGCAGAATAAAAAGGCCGAGTTGATCATCCTGACCAACGCCACGTTGTTCCGCGGCGAACGTCTGGACCGGCTCAAACGCCAGGACCGCGAGCGTCTGAAGTTTCAGATCAGCCTGGACGGATCCACGCCCGCGATCAATGATCCGATCCGGGGCGAGGGCGCGTTTCGTCTGATCACGGAAGGGCAGAAGACGGTGAGCGATCTCGGATTTAAAACCTCGCTCACGGCGGCCGTGACCGGTACGAACCTCCGGGATATGGTGAACCTTCCGGCGCTGGCCCAATCCCTCGGCGCGAAATCGCTCCACCTCATGTGGCTGCATCGGCGGGGGCGGGCGCTGGATCTGTTTAAAGAACTTTTCCCGACGCATGATCAGTTGCTTCAACTTGCGCGGGAGGTCAAAAAGCGCTCCGAGGCCCTGGGCATCGTGTTTGATAATTACGAATCGTTGAAACTCCGTGTGAACGGCCGGCCCGGCGTCAAGTTTGACCTGGGGAATGCCTGTTGGGACAGCCTTTGCCTCTATTCGGACGGGCATCTCTATCCCTCGGCCTCGTTCGCCGGATATGCGCCTCTGGACATGGGAGATGCAACGGCCCGTTCCGTCAAGGCCTTGTGGCTTGAAAGCCCGGTGGCCCGCCGGTTCCGTTCGGCCTCGGTCATCAACAAGGCCGGAGTGGACGGCGACGCCTACCGGTTCATCACCGGCGGCGGCGACATCGAGCATAGCTATTTCTTATCCGAAAGCCGGAACGGAACCGGTGCCGGGACGATTCTGAGCGAGGACCCTTATTATCCGCTCTACCGTGAAATGATCCAGGACGTGATGCTCGACCTGGCCCGCAAAAAACGGATGGCGTTCAATACCCGCTCCGGTTTTTCGGCGCCCATGATTTATCATGCCATGGGTGAAGGGGGCATGGTCTGCGGGACGGGCGAGGAGCTCATCGGTGATCCGGCCGTCGGCACGCTCCATTCCAACTGCGTCCTGTCCTTCGATGTCGAGAAGCCGTACAAGATCGTCCAGGAGTTTTACGGCAAGGCGGCCGAAAAACCGCAGCCGGAGCTGTGCTGCCCCGTCCATTACGAGGCCGATGAAATCAGTCACATTCCGGCGGAAGTCTTGCAGCGCTTCTATGGCTGCGGTTCGCCCATGGCGCTGGGTGGGGTGCGGGCGGGCGAGGTGGTCGTTGATCTGGGCTCGGGCGGGGGGATTGACTGTTTCATCGCGGCCAAGAAGACCGGGCCGGAAGGGAAAGTCATCGGGGTGGACATGACGGAGGAAATGTTAACTGTGGCCAACCGAAACAAGATGTTTGTGGCGGAAAACCTGGGTTACCATGTGGTGGAATTCCGAAAAGGGTACCTCGAGCGGATGCCGGTTGAGGACCGTTCGGCGGATCTCATCACGTCCAACTGCGTCATCAATCTATCGCCGGATAAGCAGGCCGTCTTCGCCGAGATGTGGCGCGTTCTCAAAGATAACGGACGGATCGTGATCTCAGACATCGTCACGGAAGCGCCGGTTCCTTCCAGCATTCGTGCCAATGAGCAGCTTTGGGGTGAATGTCTTTCCGGGGCCTTGACGGAGGAGGAATTTGTATCCGGTCTGGAGCGGGCCGGTTTTTATGGACTGGAGCTGCTCAAGAAGAGTTACTGGAAAGAAGTCGAGGGCCATCGTTTCCACTCCGTCACGGTACGGGGTTACAAATACGAGAAAAAAGAGGGCTGCATCTATATTGGCCAGCGGGCGATCTATCGCGGGCCGTTCAAGGCCGTGATGGATGAGGAGGGGCATCTCTTTCCGCGGAACGAGGCGGTCGAGGTCTGCACCGACACGGCGGCCAAAGTGAGTTCGGCGCCCTATGCCGCTCACTTCACGGTCGCGGAGCCGGATCAAAAGACCTCGACGAGCTCGGTCGAGCCGATCGTCGAAACGGAGCAGGCCGCGGCTGCCGCGGGTGATAAGAACGCCTGCGGACCGGGCTGTTGTTAGAGGGTTGGAAATGACGATGACCGTTTCCAGGCAGACCCTGAAGTTTGTGGGACTCCTGCTTTTTATCGTTCTCAACGTGGCACTGTTTCAGTGGACCGACCTGGGCCGGTATATCAAGCCGGAAGAAATCCGCGCGGCGATCCAATCGGCCGGACCCCTTGCGCCGCTTCTCTATCTCCTGATCTACAGCATCGCGCC
>CAKKOZ010000096.1:3573-18055 GCA_919901335.1 Nitrospiria bacterium
CCGGAGGCCGTGGTAATCGTCGTTTCCAATCCGCTGGATGCCATGACGTATGTGACCTACAAGATGACCCGGTTCCCGAGGGAGCGGGTCATCGGCATGGCCGGCGTGCTGGATTCGGCACGGATGGCAACTTTTATCGCACAGGAGCTTCGTGTTTCGGCCGAGACCGTCCGGGCGATCGTGATGGGCGGGCATGGGGACAGCATGATTCCGCTTTCCCGTCACACGACGGTGGGCGGGGTGTCCGTGACGAAATTGATTTCCAAGGACCGGCTTGATGCGATTGTCCAACGAACCCGTGACGGCGGGGCCGAGATTGTGAAGCTATTGAAAACGGGCAGCGCCTACTACGCCCCTTCCGCGGCCATCGTCGAAATGGTCGAGTCGATCATGAAAGACAAAAAGAATATCCTCCCTTGTGCGGCCCTCTGCAAAGGCGAATACGGGATTTCAGACCTGTTTGTGGGGGTGCCGGCCAAGCTGGGAAACGGCGGCATGGAGGCGATCGTGGAATTGGAGCTCACCCCGGAAGAGACGGCGGGATTGAGGAAGTCGGCCGATGCCGTTAAAGAGCTCTGTGCCGTTGTGGACCGCATGATCTAAATCGGTTTAAGTTCGCCGTTGACTAAGCGGCCATACGGGCTTAGAATGATCTTCGGTCATGAAAACTCTGGATACCAGGCACGTTGACACCGAGGGGATCTTCGATTCTCTGAACGACGGCGTTGTCACGATCGGATTAGACAAAAAGATCAAGTATCTGAACAAAGCCGCCGAACGTCTGCTGGGCTATTCCAGGGAAGAAGCCAAAGAGATGTCCTGCGCACAGGTGGTTCGGTGCGCCGCCTGCGACCATGAATGCCTTCTTGAGCAAGCCTTATCCGCCCGCCGGAATATTTACAACTACGAAACGGTCCTGAGAAATAAAAACGGGAAGCGTGTGATGATCAGCACGAACACCATCCTCCTTAAGAACAAGAGCGGCCGGGTGACCGGGGGTGTCGAGATCATCCGCGATCGTTCCCAGGTCGAGGCCTTAAACGAGGCCTTGCGGGGAAAATATTCCTTTGAAAATATCATCGGCAAGAACCACCGGATGCAGAGCGTCTATACCCTCTTGCCCGAGATGGCTCGAAGCGAATCCGGTATCTTGATCGAGGGGGAACCGGGCACGGGCAAGGAGCTTTTGGCTCATGCCATTCATGAAAACAGCCCTCGCCGTGAAAAGCCGTTTATCAAGGTCAATTGCGGCGGATTGACCGATGTCATGTTGGCCTGTGAGCTCTTCGGTTACGTCAAGGGGGCTTTTACCGGCGCCGTCTCCGACCGGGTCGGCCAATTGGAGTTGGCCGATGGGGGGACCCTCTTTCTGGACGAAATCGGCTATATGAGTCCTGCCACGCAACTCAAACTGCTCCAACTTCTGAAGGAAAAACAGTTTGAGCGGGTGGGGGAGACCCGGAAGGTTCGGGCGGATGTTCGGATGATCGCGGCCACCCATCGCGATCTCAACGCGGCCGTCGAGCAAGCGGAGTTCCTTGGAGAACTTTATGATCAACTGAAAATGGTTCCGGTTGTTCTGCCGCCGCTTCGTGAGCGCCGCGACGATATTCCGCTTCTTGTCCGGCACTTCCTCAAGCGTTTTAACACCCTGCTGGAGAAAAAGATAAAGTCGGTCGCGCCGGCCGCGATGGACATACTGCTGAATTATGATTATCCGGAGAACATCCAAGAACTTGAAAACGTGATGGAGCATGCCGTGGTTTTATGCCAGGGGAGCACGATCCTGCCCTCGCATTTACCCAAGGACATATTCTATGTCAAGGATGACTTCATAGACCGGGCCATCGAGCAAGAGGACCCATTCAAGACGCTGGAGCGGCAGTTGGTGCTTAAAGTTCTTTCTCAGACCGACTGGGACTATCAAGAGGCCGCGTACCGTCTCAAGGTCAGCCGCACAACCCTGTGGAGAAAGATTAAGGAGTTTGGGATAAGCCATCCCAGGTCGAAACCCTCTCACGTCTAACCCATCCCGGAAAGAAGCCCAAGGCCTTCAGCCGATTTAAACGCCGTCCTCGACCGATTCCTTAAAGACTGCTTTGCGCGGAGCCTGTCGTCTGCTCATCCCACGGACAAGGAAAGGTTGACAGGGCTGTTTTTGTCTTGACAGCTTCCTATGGAATGGACTATTATCCAAATATGAAACACATGGTTTCAGAATTGAAAAATCATGGGTGTTCCGCTATGAAATGCCCGCGCTGCGCAAGTTGCATGGTCCATGAACCCTTTGAGGATCTCAGGGACGATACGGGCGTACTCTGTTTTTATGGTTGGCGATGCCTCGGTTGCGGCGAGATCATTGATCCCGTGATCTTGGCCAATCGCAAGAACAGGCCTGCTCCCATGGAGAGCAAAACGCGAAAGCGGCTTATTTTTCGCTAAAACCCCTGAGAGCGACCCGTCTTATCAGACCTGCGGAGCAAACATTCCGGATTCGTATGACAAAATCACCATCGGATTTGTTGGCGATTGATGCGGATTATTGAGTTGACAAGCCGAAAGAAAGAGGTGTATTTTATAAAAGTTTCTTAGGCAAGTACACGTACGGTGTTTTTCACTAAAAGCCGATTTAATTCTCGCGGTTACAACATCCCAACAAAGGAGGAAGCATGCCAGGCGCCGATTTGTTTGAGTTGCTCGTCCGATGGGTTCATTCTTTAGCCGGAATCACGTGGATCGGTCTGCTTTACTTTTTTAACCTGATCAACGTAAACTTCATGAAGAGTCTTGACGCGGGCACCAAAGGGAAGGTCGTGCCGCAATTGATGCCGAATGCGTTGTGGTGGTTTCGCTGGGGTTCGGTGGTGACCGTTCTTGCGGGTCTTCTCCTGGTCATGATGAATTGGCCCGGCGACGGGTCCTGGCGGTTGTCGATCAGCATCGGGGGAACCTTGGGAATCATCATGTTTCTCAATGTCTGGCTGATCATCTGGCCGAATCAGAAACGCATCATTCAGATGACGGCCGAAGCGGCGGCCAAGCAGCAAGCCCCGCCCCCGGAGATGGCGGCGATGGCGAGGAGGGCCTATCTTGCTTCTCGAACCAACTTCTATCTTTCGTTTCCGATGCTCTTCTTCATGGCATCGGCAAGCCATTATCATTGGTTTTAAACGGAAGGCCGAACGTGACGCAGCAGATCCTTCTGAACAGCTCAGCCACGGGAACCGTGGATATCCATGCCTACCGGAAGGAAGGCGGCTATCAGGCGTTAGAGAAGGTTCTCCGACAAAATAAACCGCTTGAGGTGATCGAAGAGATCAAACGATCCGGATTGCGGGGCCGGGGCGGCGCCGGTTTCCCGACGGGCAGGAAATGGGAAATGGTCGCAACCCATCGCGAATCGGAACGATATTTGGTGTGCAATGCCGGGGAGCACGAACCGGGGACGTACAAAGATCGCCACCTCCTTCGGCATAATCCGCATCAACTGTTGGAGGGGATCGCCATCGGGGCCTTTACCATCGGCGCAAAAGAATCGTTTATCTTCATGAACGGGGCCTTTTCGGAAGAGATTGATCTCGTGCAGCGGGCGATGGATGATGCGCGACGGCATGGATTTCTCGGGTCGAATGTTTTAGGCGCCGGTTTTACCTGCGATGTCCGGATTTTTATTGGGCCGGATACGTATGTGGCCGGGGAGGAGACCGCCCTTCTGGAAGCGATGCAGGGACGTGAAGCCAAGCCCAAACACAAACCCCCCTTCTACCCCACCGTCCATGGGCTGTACGGTAAGCCCACGGTGGTCAACAACGTTGAAACATTGGCGAACATTCCGCACATTCTCTTCCATGGGTCAGAATGGTTCCGATCGTTCGGGACCCGGACCTGTCCCGGGATGATGCTCTTTTCGATCAGCGGCGATGTCAACCGTCCCGGCGTATATGAACTTCCCCTGGGAATCCCTCTGCGGAAACTGATCGATGACTATGGCGGCGGGATCAAGGAGGGGCGGGCGCTCAAGGCGGTTTATCCGGGCGGTCCGTCTCAGGCCTTTCTGATGCCGAAGGATCTTGACGTGCCGATGGACTTCGATTCGCTCAAGGCCGTCGGGTCCGGTCTGGGTTCCGCGGGCGTCATCGTTCTGGATGATACCCGCTGCATGGTCGAACAAACCATGAAGTTCTGCAATTTTTTTAAGGACGAAAGCTGCGGCCAATGCCCTCCCTGCAAGATGGGAACCCGTTATCTTCATCAGATTCTCGAAAAAATCGAGGCCGGATGCGGGAAGCCGGAAGACCTCCAGACGCTTCAACAGCTCAGCGGTTTTGTCAAAGGACGCGGGGACTGCACTGTGATCACCGCGGCCGCGGTGGCGGTGGAATGCAGCCTGCGCCACTTTCCGGACGAGTTTGAATCCCATATCAAAGAGCATCGTTGCACGATGAAGGTCGTGTCCTAACGAATTGGCTCCGGCTGGAATCGTTTATGCCCAAGGTCATTTTTCATCCGTCCGGAAAAAGCGGAGAGGTTCCCGAGAAAAAGACGGTGCTCGAAGCGGCCGAACTCCTGGGCGTGGAACTGGCGCATGAATGCGGAGGATTCGCCACCTGCAGCACGTGCCGGGTGGTTGTTGAAGATGGACACGAAAACCTTTCGGAAATCGAGTTTGATGAAGAGAACATGCTGGAGGTGGCCGCGCTGCTTCCACCGCATCGGTTGTCCTGCCAGGCCAAGATCTTGGGCAACGTGACCGTCCAGATTCCATGAGAGTCCACTCAACACGAGACGAGATCACGATGAAAGCGGAACAAAAGACGCAGCAACTACAGGAAATAATTGAACGGCTCCTACGGCTGGTAGGAGAAAATCCTTCCCGTGGCGGATTGATTAGAACGCCGGAGCGGGTCGCGAAGATGTTTAATTTCTTAACCAAGGGATACACGCAGGACATTGATGAAGTCCTAAACGGCGCCCTCTTCCCCATCAAATATGATGAGATGGTGATCGTCAAGAATATTGATTTCTTCAGCCTGTGCGAGCATCATCTCGTCCCGTTTTTCGGGAAATGCCATATCGCATATCTTCCGGATAAGAAAGTCATCGGCCTGAGCAAGCTTCCCCGGATCGTGGAGGTTTTCAGCCGGCGACTCCAGGTTCAAGAACGGCTGACGCAGCAGATTGCCGAGACCCTCCAGGAGAAAATCAAGCCGCGGGGCGTGGCGGTCGTGATGGAAGCCCAGCATCTCTGCATGATGATGCGGGGGGTGGAAAAACAAAACGCGACGGCGATCACCAGCGCGATGTTGGGCGGGTTCCGCACGCGCCGTGAAACCCGTCAAGAATTTCTCGAGCTGATCAAGCGGGGCCCGGCTCAAAAAGGGGCGCCCGCTTGGCATCACGACGACTAATCTTTGCGTCAGCGATGGTCGGTGAAATAGTGCTGAATTCCGGTCAGGATGAACTGCATCGCGATGGATGCCAGGATGATGCCGAGAATCCGCGTTAAAATCCGCATGCCGGTTTCCTTGAAAAGGGCGACGACCCGATCCGAGCTCCTGAGAATCAGGTAGACTAGGAGGGCGTTCAACCCAATGGCCGCCATCAAAGCGCCCATGAGGCCGGCCGATGTGGCCTGGGCCGTTAGGACGATCACGGTCGAAATGGCGCCCGGGCCGCTCAGCATCGGAATGGCCAACGGGATGATCGCGACGTCTTCTCGGGCCAGGCCTTCTTGATCTTCTTCGGGGGTATGGCGGGTCCGAAGGCTCTTGGCCTCCACCATGTCCAGCGCGATCTTGAGAAGGATGACCCCGCCCGCGATTCGAAACGCGTCGATGGTGACGCCGAAAAATTGAAAAATACGGTTCCCGAGAAATGCGAAGACGGTCAGGATGATAAAAACCGCCACCGCGGCTTTTTTCGCCATCCGGACCCGTTCGGCATGGGTATTGTGCGGGGTGATCGAGAGGAACATCGGCGTGTTCCCGATCGCATCCACAATTACAAACAGGGATACGAAGGCTGTGACGAAGAAGGGGAAAAGGGAGGACATGGCGTTGAATCAATCCCGTGTTCGACGTACTTTAATCAATTCCGGCCGGCATTGCAAGCCTGATTTGCGTGCCTGATTTGACATCCGGATCGACAACGGCCGCCGTTTTGAGTATAATGCTCTTACGTTATTTCCAAAGGAGAGACGGGGATGAAACGACTGGAATGGTTGTTTGAAATGTTTCTGTGGCGGAGCCGGTTCATCGTGATTCTGGCGGTCATCTCCAGCCTCATGTCGTCGTTCATCCTCTTTTTGATTGCGACGGCGGATGTGATGACGCTGGTCGGCAAGTCGTTGAAATATGCCATGCAGGATGCTCGACTTCGGACGACCGAGGCGTATGAAGTGTTTCACAACGATGTGGTGGGGCACGTGATCGGCGCGGTGGATGATTACCTGTTGGCGACCGTGCTCCTGATCTTTGCCTTGGGGCTCTATGAGCTGTTCGTCAGCAAGATTGATCAGGCGGAGGAGGACGTCCACCACAGCTCGCGCATTCTGCTGATCAAGAATCTGGATGATTTAAAAGACCGTCTGGCCAAGGTGGTCCTGATGATCCTGATCGTCACCTTCTTTAAAAACGTGATCCACACCACGTTTGAGAATCCCTTGAACATTCTCTATCTCGGCGGCGGCATCTTTTTAGTGGCGCTGGCTCTCTATTTCACCCACCAGGCAGGTCCCAAGGAAGAAAAGTAACCCATTTTTTTCTTGACAGCATCAAAGTTGTGGCGTAAACTTCCGGCCTATTCCGAGGGGGTTATCGAGGTTGGAGTCGTCAGGAGGTCTTCCTCATTAGAAGCGCTGAAAGTCCTCTCTAGAGTTCAACCATTTTCGTTCGGCAAGACAATACGCAAGTGAGTCTAACAGGACAAGGTCGAGGGGACTTCCCCTCCGCTTTTAACAGGAAAGGAGACAATCAGATGAAAGGGTTTATCGCAGTATTTGTTCTGGCCGTCGCGGTCAGTGTGGTCGGTGCTCCGGTGGTTTCGGCGTACGAAGAGGCGCCGGTTGCGGATGGCGGAACTATTTCGGGAAAGGTGATGTTTAAAGGGGCGGTGCCGGCACCGAAGACATTCGTTTTCGCGAAATTCCCAAACGCGGGATTCTGTGAAAAGGCCGATTCGGACGGCAAGGGCAATCGCGTCGTGCAACAGGTCAATGTCAAGGGCGGGGCCCTGGCCGATGTGGTGGTTTACATCGAAGAAATTGAAAAAGGCAAGCCGTTCAAATTCGACGGAACGGATGTCAAGACGGACCTCTGCCGGTTTCTGGTCGAAGGCGGACCGTCCAAGCTGACGGGCGTGGTGGTGAAGAAGGCCGAGTTTCGGGTTTTGAATAACGACGCCGACCCGACCGATCCGAAGGCCGCGACGGGCGTTCTGCATAATCCTCATGGTTATGAGATCTCCGGCGCAAGCAGCAGTACGATCTTTAACCTGCCGCTCCCTGAGAAAGGACAGATGATCAAAAAGCCGATGGTCCTCCGGAAAAAGGAAAGCACGGTGAAGATCGAGTGCGACCAGCACAACTATATGCAGGTCTTCTTCCAGCCGGTTGCGAATCCGTATTATGCGATTGTCGGCGAGGACGGAACGTTCTCAATTGACGGTGTTCCTCCGGGAAGCTATGAACTTCATGCCTTCCACCCGATTTTGGGTTTGCAGGAAGCGAAGGTGACGGTTCCGGCCAAGGGCAAGGCGACGGCCGATTTTGCCTTTGCGGCCAAGTAATATCGTTCTGAATCGTACCGTGTGTTTAAAAAGTCATGACGGTCGCATCGCTTATGCGGTGCGGCCGTTTTTTTGGGCTCCATCCGCCTTGACAGCGATGGGGGACAATGGTACGATGTTTCCGCATTAGTGAAACATGTGGGGCTGTAGCTCAATTGGGAGAGTGCCAGACTGGCAGTCTGGAGGTCGGGGGTTCGATCCCCCCCAGCTCCACCAAGTTTCGATCCCTTCCTTGACGAATCTGTTCCACGAGCCTACGATACGAGCGGGATACGATGGGTGGCGAGCGGTTGGTTTGAGAGCTCTGATCTCCGGGATCAGGGCTTTTTTGTGAAGGCAGACATCAGGTTTAGCCTGGGGCTGCCGTGGGGTCTGGGGGCATCGGAGGAGCAACGGCACCGCACGGGCCCCCAGTTTCAATGAGGTCTGGAATGCCGGCTTTGGTGGTGGTTGGAACCCAGTGGGGGGATGAAGGAAAAGGGAAGATCGTGGATCTGCTATCGGAGCAGGCCGATGGGGTGGTTCGTTATCAGGGCGGACACAATGCGGGCCATACCGTTGTATTGGGGCCGGAGACTTTTGTACTTCATCTGGTCCCGTCTGGAATTCTTCATCCGGGCAAGCTCTGCGTGATCGGCAACGGCGTTGTGGTGGATCCCGCAGCGCTTCTTGAAGAAACCGGTCACCTGGAAAAACGAGGCATTTCGGTGCGCGGCCGGTTGCATGTCAGCAGTAACGCCCACTTGATCATGCCCTACCATAAGGCGATTGAAAAAGAGAGCGAACGGCTCAAAGGAGCTCGCCGGATCGGTACCACGGGCCGTGGAATCGGGCCGGCCTACGTGGACAAAATGGCCCGCATCGGTATTCGCGTCGGCGATTTACTGGAACCCGACCTCTTCCGTGAAAGACTGACGACCAATCTGGCCGAAATGAATCACCTTCTGGGGCAGCTCTATCACGTGGGGTGTTTTGATCTGGAGACGGTTTATCGGGAATACATGGGATATGCCGAGGCGATTCGGGATTATATTACGGACACGACCCTGATCGTCAATCAATGGATCGATGAAGGCAGGCGGGTTTTGTTTGAAGGCGCTCAGGGAACCCATCTCGATGTGGATCATGGGACATACCCATACGTTACCTCTTCCAGTGCCACGGCCGGGGGGGCCTGCACGGGGGCCGGTGTGGGCCCGACGCGCATCACGTCCGTGGTCGGCGTGGTCAAGGCCTACACCACGCGGGTGGGAAGCGGACCATTTCCAAGCGAGCTGAAGGATGGCATGGGCGTCCAGCTTCAGGAACGGGGCCACGAATTTGGAGCGACCACCGGCCGACCTCGACGGTGCGGATGGTTTGATGCGGTTCTGGTCCGTTATGCGGTGCGGGTCAACGGGCTCAACGGAGTCGCTGTGACGAAATTGGATGTGCTGGATGCCTGCGATGAGATCAAAATTTGCACCGGTTATCGCTACCGTGGAAAGACGCTGAACGAGATGCCCTCCGGTCTGACCGCTCAGGAAGCGGCTGAACCGATCTATGAAACAATGGAAGGCTGGGTATGTCCGACGACCGGCATGAAGGGCTATGAGCAACTGCCGGTCCGGGCGAAGAACTATCTATCCCGGATCGAAGAACTGATGGGATGTCGGATATTTTTAATCTCCACCGGCACGAGAAGAGAAGAGGCCATCGTACTGGATGATCCCTACACCCTTCGGGGCTGATTGACACAGCATCGGTCGTTTGTTAAGATTTCTGTCTTACTCGAGAGATAAGAGCCGCTAGCTCAGTTGGTAGAGCACCGCCCTTTTAAGGCGGGTGTCCCGGGTTCGAATCCCGGGCGGCTCACCATTTTTGTTTTGTGTCCCCATCGTCTAGCCCGGCCTAGGACATCGCCCTTTCACGGCGGTAACGGGGGTTCAAATCCCCCTGGGGACATTTATATCATAGGGGTTTACGTCGCCGCCATTCCTTATCTCCCTATCTTCAGGATCGTTCCACAACCTCCACGGTGACGGCATGAAGTCCGGTTGCGCCGTTCGGAAAGCCGCGGGTGTATTCTTCGGGTTGTAGGCGTCCGGAACGATCTGTCGCGCGAACAACGATACGATAGACCCCGGCCCGGGGAACCTGCCAGTCAAACCGCCAGAAAACCCAGGTATGGGGGGATAAAGGCGGATCCAGATCTGCGGAACTCCACGTGCGTCCTCCATCGGTGCTGACCTCGACCTGCCGTATGCCGGCCGATCCCGCAAAGGCGATTCCCCGGATGACTTGTTTTAAACTGGTCAATTCCTGATAGGCCCCGGGACCGTCGATCCGGGACATGATTCCGATGACGGCCTCGTCAGACCATCCTCGCTGTTGCCAGTAGCCAAGATAGTCCGATTCCGTCACCTCGATTTCCATGATCCATTTCACGTTTTTCATCCCGTAAATTCCCGGCACCACGGCTCTCAATGGATAGCCGTGTTTTCGGGGAAGATCCACCCCGTTCATTTGATAGGCCAGCAAAACGTCGCCGTCCATGGCCCGCGTCAAGGGGATGCTGTCGGTATACCCCTCGGCCGCTTTGAAGACGACTTTTTTAGCTTGCGGATCAACCCCCGCTTCAACCAGCAGGTCCCTGAGCGAGACCCCCCGCCAGATCGCATTGCTGATTGTATCGCCGCCCACTGGATTCTCAATGCATTCCAATGTCACGGCCGCTTCATGTGCCGGCCGCCGTTTGATTGCGGCATAGGTTAGAATAAGGGGCCTCTTCACGCGGCCCGTGAGGTTGAGTGTCCATCGAGAGTAGTCCAGATCCTGGATCATTTTCGACATGCGGCCCAGGTCATAAACGTAGAATTCATGGTTCGGTGTAATCGGAGGGGTGTTCCGTGGCGGGAGGGACAGGAATGTCTTTAGAAAATACATCGCCCCCTGTGCCTTGTTGCCAGCCAGGGCCAGCACGGCGCTCAGTCCGGATATTTGGAGGAATTTTCGACGGTTCCAGGAACGCATAGTCTTACCGGTAACGGTCCTGATTATAGGCCGGCGGGCATTGCAATGCAACGGGTAGACGCTTGCAATTTCATGGATGGTCGGTTATAGTGCTTCCGTTTTAAAATAACGATCCGCTGTTCAGTTGTTTCATAAAGATCGCCGACGGCGAAAGGGTGCGGCATGAAAAAAGATGCGTTATACTACGGCACGCTCGTCACATTCATCGCTTTTTTTCTCATGATCGGGTTTTTCATTTACGACGCCATCCAATCAAGCCGTCTCGCGTCCAAAGCCCGGAGCATGAACACCGAACAGGCGCGGGAGGGTCAGGAACGTTTACGGGATTTCAGCCGCTTCAGAACGATCAAGGGCGAGGACGGAAGCGAAATGGTATTAATTCCGGAGGGACCTTTTCAGATGGGCAGCCTGGCCGGCAACGGGGACTCGGATGAAATGCCCCAGCACGCGGTCTACTTGCCGGCTTTTTATATTGATCGGAAGGAAGTGACCCAGGCCCAGTTTGCTCGATTCTCACAGGCCACGCAATATCCAAAACCGGTTGTTCCGGTTTTTGAAGAGGAACTATCCCTCATCACCCGACCCGAGCTGCCGGTTGTCGGTCTATCATGGGATGCCGCCGAAAATTATTGTCAATGGTCCGGAAAGCGGCTGCCGACCGAGGCGGAATGGGAGAAAGCGGCCGGCGGAGAACAGGGGTATCGGTGGCCGTGGGGAAATGACTTTCTCGACAGGACGGCCAATCTCCGGGGGGATGAGGACGGCTATGAATTTTTAGCCCCGCCGGGACAGTTTGAGTCAGGGCGGAGCCCCTATGGATTGTATGATATGGCCGGCAACGCGGCGGAATGGGCGGCGGATTGGTACGATGCGGATTATTACAAGACGGCACCCTTCAAAGTTCCCAAAGGACCCGAGACGGGGAAATTCCGGGTTTATCGGGGAGGGTCCTGGAATGAGTCCTCGGTCAATGCGAGAGCGGCAAAACGCTTTACGGCAGCCCAACATCAGACCAGCGCGGTGATCGGATTCCGTTGTGCCAAAGATGCATCATCCCCCGGCGAGGAATCAAAATCCAACTAGCCGGTTGCGACGCCCCGGTGTCGCATGTTGGAATCTCCGGCCTTGCTTAGAAGAGACCAAAATAATAGAGGATGAGAAAGACGGCTAGGATGAGATTTGCCACCATGCCGAGCAGCACGATAAAGTCAAAGGTGGGCGTGTTTCGTTTTTTCTGTTCGGGCGTGTCCATGATGCGATTCTCCACCGTGGCTTGAAGTGTGACCTATTCTAACAAGGATCTATTAAAAGTCAAGCGGTTTTTGATGGACGGGATGGCCAGGAAGACGCCGATCATCGTTAGGCTTGACACGTCGGATCGAACCTTATTATAATGGCTCCCTGGGTCATGAAATACGGATAGAAATACTACAGAGACTACGATGATTCATTTCTTCTTTTACGCCCTTTCCGTTTCCCTCTATACGGCCGCGGTTTTTGTGGCCGGGATGTATGTCGGAGAGAAATTGGAACACGCGTGGAAACATCGTCGACAGATCTGATGGCTGAAACGCTGACATTTTGTCACGGGGTATCGTCAACCGCACTAACTCATTCGCAGCGTGCGTGAGCTGATTTCCATGACTGCACCGGGAAAGGTTGTTTTGTCAATGCGGCGGCTTTTCTCTTTGATCTCGATCGTTGTCTATTCGGCGGCTGTTTTTATGGCCGGCATGATGGTCGGGCAATTGTATGCCCTCTATGTGTTGGTCTACACCGGCGCCGTGTTTATGATCGGTGTTTACATCGGGGAAAAACTCGAGCAGCGGTTTGCTTCGCACGCGGCGGTTTCTTCAGGGGGCGAGTCGGATGCGGCGTTGACCGAGGTTCGAGAGTCGGATGAGCTGACCATAAAACGGTAAGGCATGCGCCGGAGAACAAAATTCATCGCCGGAGGCGAGTGGTCTTTTGTTTAAGGCGCTCGCTGTATGCTATCGGGGGTTGGTGAGAGGGGGGTGATCGGAATGAAACATTTCTTTTATGCCGTCTATGTCCTATTTTATACGGGTGCCGTTTTTATGGCCGGTATTTTTATCGGTCAGATGCTGTACCGATCCCGGTTCAGCCGCCAAAAACGATCCGAGATGACGGCATGGCCGTCCGAGGCAGGTTCGAATGGCCCGGTCGAAATCGGTGAGCCCAAGGCGGCCATGACGGGCCGAAGGCGGTGAAGTGATCCGGCCATTGAAGCAGTTCATGCAAACCCGACACGTGCCATTTCACATCGCCCTTCGCTGCCGACCGTTGTCTCTTCTCTGAACAGAACGGATCTTTCATCGGTATCATCGCAATCAAAATAAGGCGGATCAGTCCCGTGATCCAACAGGGTTTTCGAGATGCGTTATGAGTAAATATCTTATCGGTATTTACTTGGCGCTGGTTTTATCGATCCTGGTCATCATACAGATCGGAATCCGTCAGAAATCCGGGCCGCCATCTCTCGATATCCAGAGCGAAGGCAAAGGGTACACGCCTCTGGCCAAAAAATTGGAGAAGGTGGCGGAGGCGTCTCAAAAAGCGGAGATGGAGGTCAAGCAGACCCAGGTGGACGACGAGTTTGACTCGATGCTTCTCATCCCTGCGGGCGAGTTTTTCATGGGGAGCGATGAGGGATCCAACGATGCAAGGCCGGTCCGGAAAATCTATCTGGACGGTTTTTATATCGATAAGTATGAGGTGACATTTGCGCAGTTCTACACCTTTATCGGATTCACCGGACACCGGAAACCCCGGCTGGCGGGGTATCTATCGAGCAGCGTGACGGAAGATCTGCCGCTCTTTCTCAAGCCGTTGAATCCGGTTGTTGGCGTGTCCTGGTACGATGCGGTGGACTACTGTCAGTGGAAGGGGAAGCGGCTTCCGACCGAGGCGGAATGGGAAAAGGCCGCCGAGGGAACGGACCAGCGGAAATGGCCTTGGGGGAATGAGGAACGATCCGAATACGCCAATTTGTTGGGCGACGACGGCGCCCTTTACACGGCTCCGGTGAATCATTTTACTCGGGATGTCAGTCCCTACGGGGTGTATGATCTCGCGGGAAATGTGATGGAATGGGTTGCGGATTGGTATGACCAGGATTCCTATCGAATGCTACCGGTGAGCAATCCTGTCGGAGTCTTGTACGGGGAGCATCGAATCATTCGCGGGGCGTCCTGGAACGATTCCATTAAGCGCGCACAGACCTCCATTCGTTTTAAGATGTATCCTGAATATCGCGACGTAACCATCGGGTTCCGATGCGCGAAGTCCGGATGACAGCGATAGAAAAAATGGGGCGCCGAATCGGTTTCTGTTTAAACGGATTGATGCCAGGTTTTTTTCTTGACAAACATTTTTTATTTAACTAAAATTGTATCCGTCATTAAGCACAGGCATTGCTCAAGGAGATGGCAATGGATAAAATCCGTCAGAATGCAGGTCCGATTTTGTATATCATCGTCTGTATCGTTTCAATCTGGTTCTTCTATTGGTTTGGGGCGCTTTACCATTGATGTTGGGGGTGACAAAGCTCCTTGTCGCTCCCTAGAAGAAAGGTGAATGTCATGAAAACGGTGATCGCGTTTGCAGTGATGTCGGTAGTCTGGGTCGTCTACTTTCAGGCCATGGACTGGTTGTTTATGAAGAT
>CAKKOZ010000096.1:18155-41785 GCA_919901335.1 Nitrospiria bacterium
AATCCGGGTGTGGTCCCTGATCTCGCTGGGGGCCATGGTGACGATGCTGATCATGTCGCTCGCCATGCCGTTCTTCCTAACCCCCGTGATGGCCCAAGAAGCGACGAAAGCCGCAACCGAGGCCGCGCCTAAAGTCGAAATGGCCAAAGATGTCTACTTCAAGACAGAGGGCCCCGTCTCCGGTAATCCTGTTCCCGAACTGAAAGCCGCTGATTATCCAAGCTACAACCTTCCTTATCCATTAAGTGAAAACCGAATCCTGATCTGGTCCATAGCCCAACAACATCTCTATTTCGGAAGTTTCGTTCTGGCCGTTCCGATCTTTTGCATGATCATCGAGTTGGTCGGTCTGTTGACCAAGGATCCGGTGATGGCCAAAAAGTATGATGATCTGGCCCATCTCTTGGTTAAGATCAGCCTCACGGCTTACTCCGTCACTGCAATCCTTGGCGGGCTGCTCCTTTTCTCGTTCATCACCCTCTACCCCGATTTCTTTAAATACATCTCCTCCCTTTTCAGGCCAGTGATGCATATCTACGCCCTGCTCTTCCTGGCTGAGAGCGGAACGCTTTATATCTACTATTACGGATGGGACCGAATGGCCCATGGTTTTGCCAAATGGATGCATGCCTGTTTGGGGGTGCTTCTGAATGTTTTTGGATCGGTCTTGATGATGTTGGCCAATTCATGGGCCAGCTTCATGATGTCTCCGGCCGGCGTGGATGAGCAGGGACGGTTTCTCGGGAATATCTGGAACGTGTTGCACAACGCCCTGTGGAATCCGTTAAACGTGCATCGGATTATCGGGAACATGGTGTTCGGCGGCGGAATTGTGGCGGCCTACGCGGCGTACAAATTCCTCGCGGCCAAGAACATGGAAGAGAAGGCCTACTACGATTGGATGGGATACATCGCGATGTTCATGGCGGTGGGCTCGTTAATACCGTTGCCGTTTGCCGGATATTGGTTGATGCGGGAAGTGTACGGTTTCCGCCAGCAGATGGGGATCACGCTCATGGGCGGTCTGCTGGCTTGGCTGTTCATCATTCAAGCCGTGCTGATCGGAGCGCTTTTCTTCTCAACCAATTACTATCTGTTCAATGGCATGGAGCGAATGAGGGGAGCGGAGAAATATCAGAAATACATAAAATACATCCTCTTCCTGACGACGGCCGCCTTCATTGTTTGGTTGACGCCGCATACCTTGGTGATGCGTCCCGCTGAGTTGAAGGCGATCGGCGGGCAGCAGCATCCGATCATCGGGAATTTCGGCGTGATGTCGGCCAAAAACGGGGCCGTTAACACCATGATCATGACCACGATTATTTCCTTCCTCTTGTATCAACGGAGCAATAAAATTATCACCGTAAAATGGGAGGCCTGGGGCAATGCGGCCTTGGTGGCCATGTTTGCGGTGGCCCTTGTGAACAACTGGTGGCTGGCGATCTATGGATACTTCATTCCGGCCAATGTGCGTGTGGGGCTTTCCGTGCCGCAGGTGATGGGAACTTTGACGACGTTGTTTGTCGGCAGCGCGATCAATATCGCGATGATGAAGGGTTCTAAGCTGACCGGTCCGATTGAGTGGGGAAAGATATCGGTGCGCTCGCAATACGCATTGTTCGCGCTCGCGGTATCCTTCACGTGGCTGATGGCCCTCATGGGCTATATCCGGTCTTCCGTGCGGCTGTTCTGGCACGTGATGGAGGTCTTCCGGGATACCTCGCCGTGGGCGTTTACGCACACAATCGGCTTTGCGGCGAACGTGATGTCTATGAACGTAATGGCCTTCTGGTTGTTTGTGTTGTTTGTTTTCTGGTTGGGCGAACTGACCTCCAAGCATGCGGTAGCCGAAGCAAGAAAAGAAGCCGCGCGACCCGTCATGGCCGGCGGCTCGGAGTAATCGCCAACCTCATTACAAATCCTGGGGGCCGGTTTTAAACCCGGCCCCCAAATTTTACCCACAGGAGATCTAACGTGACTCAAGGGCTCTTAGCCGTCACCATTCTGTTTTCTTCAATCGCGCTCTTCATTTTAGCCTACAACCTTCCGAGGGTCCGGGGGCTCTTGATGGCCATCGGGTTCTACATGGTCATGACCGGGGCTTTCACCGGTTATTCAAACTGGCTTCCCCAGACCCGCGGTGAAGTGCCGCCTCCTCCTCTCAAAATGGAGGCCGGCGCAGTGGATTCCATGCCGGTTGATAAGCTGGCCGATATGGGTGAAGCGGTCATTTTTGGGAAGGTCGGTGGGTTTGCCGAGCGAGGGATTGGCAAGGGTCAGTGCCCTCTCTGTCATACTTTTAAAGCAGGCGATATCGGCGACCGGGCGCCCAATCTGATCGGCCTCAGCAAAAGAGCGATGGAGCGGCTGGCCGAAGACCGATATAAAAAGGGTAACGCGGCTCAGCCGGAGTCGTTTAAGGGAAGCGGACGTGCGGTGACTGCGGCTGAATATATTGCGGAATCACACTCATGCCCGTCCTGTTATGTTGTGGCCGGATTCGGCGAGAAGGGAAGCAATGACACGAAAAGTCCGATGCCCGAAATCCACAAAGGCGCGATCGGCTTGACCCTTGAGGAACTGATTGCGGTGGATACCTGGCTCTATTTTAGGGAGGGTGAGACTCCGCCGCCGGCCAAGGAAATCCGCGCCGCTTATGAAAAGTTCATACCGGAGGGCGAGCGGACGAAATCAGCGCCTGCGGGTGAAGCGGCGGCTCCGGCCGGGCCTCCGATCGCGCTGGCCGCGGACACTCCGGAACAGATTGTCAAGAAGATGGGCTGCGCGGCATGCCACCAGATTCCAGGAATCTCGATCGCGAAGACCGGCGCGATCGGTCCCGTTCTAATGGAGAAGGTAACGGCGCAACGCAGGCTGTCCTCTCCTGAATATCAGGCTCGCGTGAAGGCCGGGAAAGCGGGTGCGAAGACTCCAAAACAATACGTGATTGAGTCCATCGTGAATCCAAGTGCCTATGTCGTGCATGAATTTGAAATGGGGAATCCGGAAAAGTCGATAATGATTCCGGACTTCGCAACGAAGTTTACCTACGGGGCGCTGGATAAAATGGCCGAATACCTGCTTTCGCAGGACTGCGCAGCGGCGAAAAAAGACGGACTGAATGGTCCGGCGATGGAGCCGGTTTCAAAATTATGCGGTTAAGAATTCCGGTGAAGTCTAATTGGGTCGCTTTGGTTTTGAAGTAAACAGTTCTGGGCGATCGCTGCGAAACAGCCTTGATTATTTTGGAGGTGAATGATGTGGACTGAAGGTTATATGCCTGTTCAGATGTTGATTCACTTGACCGTCATGATGGCTGTCTATGTGGGCGCCAACTACTTCCTCAAAAAAATCGGGAAAGGGATACCGGCATTTCCACAAGCGATCCTGATTTGGTTGGGCACCTACTCTTACTTTAAATTTGCAGTGGCTCCACCCCTTCCCTCCACCCTCCTCTACACCTTCATGGGACTGGTCACGATCGTGATCTTCCTGTTTATTTCATCGACGGAGCAGGGATGGACCGATTTTAAGCGGCCGATTCTAGGCACCCTTATGGCCGTTAACCCGATGTACAAGGGAGTCCGGACGTTTTCGTTTGTGGTTCTCCCGTTGTTGATCGGGTACGGGACGTATGATTTTAATGTCCCCAAATTTGACGAACCGATCGATTTGAGGACGGTTCATCCGGCCCCGCCTGCATCCACGACGGTTCGCGGTCAGAATTTTACCTTGCAAACGGCGCAGAATCCATACCGAGTGGAAGATAACGGCGAATATATGGAGCCTGGACATGAAAAGAAATACTTTAAATCGAATGTCTTTGAGCCGAATGCGCCGAAGTACCTTCAATATGTAAAGGAAGGCGGTTCCATATTTTTTCAGAACTGCCACTTCTGTCATGGTGACAACCTGAATGGCCGTGGCATGTTTGCATTCGCGTTTGTGCCGATTCCGGCGAACTTTGTCGACCCGGGTACACTTGCCCAGTTACAGGAGACATTTGTTTTCTGGAGAATCGCCAAGGGAGGACCGGGACTGCCGACTGAAAGCGCTCCATGGGCGTCTGCGATGCCTCCCTGGGAAGAGCACCTGACCACAGACGAAATCTGGAAGGTCAGTATGTTTGAGTACTGGCATACCGAGTTCTTCCCCAGGACATGGGAGTAGGTTAAGAATTAATCATCCGTTTACGTGAAAGGGGCGCGAGCGATGAACAAGATTTTTTCTGTCTTTAACAAAATGAATGCGGTTGTAGCACTGGCCGTGACGTTTGCAATCGTTGCAACGGGAACCTTGATACTGACTACGGCTCAGGCCGCAAAAGATGAAAAACCGGCCGCGGCCTCGGTGCGGCCGTCGAAGCCCGCTCCCGCTGATATAGAAGCCGGAAAGCAGGTTTATTTTAGGAAATGCGTCTGGTGTCACGGACCCGAAGGCGCAGGAGATGGCCCGGGGGCGGATCGCCTCTGGCCGAGACCCCGGAATTTTAACCAGGGGACCTTCAAGATCCGTCATACCGGAAGCGGTGAGCTTCCAACAAAAGAAGATCTTGTGTTGACTGTGACCCATGGTCTACCGGGCTCCGCGATGCCTTCCTGGGAAGGGGTCTTGACCGCGCAGCAGATCAATCAGGTGGTTGATTTTGTGACGACCGACCTTGTGAAGGACCGCAGCTTTCAGGATGCCGAGAATGAAGAGTTTAACCTAATTGACTTTGGTAAGCAGATTCCTTCCTCCGAAGAAAGCATCAAGCGTGGAAGAGAAGTTTATATGAATAAAGGGAAATGCGTTGAATGTCACGGCGAAGAAGGACGGGGCGACGGGAATAAAACACAGAAAGATGAATGGGGCTTCCCGATCTTTCCGGCCGATTTGCAAAAATGCTGGAACTTCCGCGGCAACCGTGAAGATCCCTACAATCCCAAAAACATTTTCCGCGAGGTGTCCACCGGACTGAACGGCACGCCGATGCCTTCGTTTGTCGATGTCTTGACACCCGATCAACGTTGGGATGTCGCCAATTTTGTGATCTCTCTTTGCCCGAAGCAAAAGATCGACCCTCTGACGGCACACCCCGCTATGCAGGTGGTGGTGAGATCACGCAATATCGAAGGCGATATTCCGAACAATCCGGAAGATCCGATCTGGCAGAAGGTTGACCCTCAATATATCGGACTGGCCGGACAGATCATTCATAAACCGCGGAACTTTGTCCGTCTCGTGGATGAGGTCTGGGTGAAGTCCATTTTCAACGGCAAGGAAATTGGTTGGTATTTGGAATGGAATGATCGGATTAAGAGCGTGGCCACAAAGGAAGCGGTTGCACAAGCGGCCAGCTTCCAGGAAACGCCGCCTGAAGGACAGCCCATCGCTCTGCGAGAGTACCCGATGTTTAACGATGCCGTTGCGATCGAGTTTCCGTCAAAGTGGAAGGAATTAACGCCGCCACAGAAACCACGATTCGTCTTCGGGGATGCCAAACACGCCATTGATCTCTGGAAATGGGAATCGGACGGGACGGTTCAGGAATACACCGGCCACGGCGCGATGGGAGGCGATCTGAAGCTGGAGGCCCGGCCGACGCAGAACGTAAAAGCCATTTTCTCGGAATATAAAAACGGGGTATGGCGGGTCATTCTGACCAGGGCGTTAACCACAGACGACAAGGAAAACGCTGTTCAGTTTGAAATAGGCCAATATATTCCGACCGTTTTCTTCGTCTGGGATGGCAACAACGGCGACCACGGTTTAAAGTCATCCATTTCAACCTGGTACTATACGATCATGGAACCGCCGACACCAACGAAGGCCTATATTTATCCCTTCGTGGCCGTGATCCTGGTCTTTGGGCTTGAAGGTTGGATACTCCGCAAGGTGAACGCGGCCAAGCAACAGCGAAAATAAGAAACATTGTCCCATCTTGAACAGCAACGGGGGTGACAGACGTCACCCCCGTTTGTATTTGGGCGGTTGTTACAGCGATTCGAGACGATTTCCTGCCTTTACAGACAGATGACCTTGCGTTATAATAAACCATTTTAATGGGTCCTAAGGTGGAAATGATTCCGGTTGAAAAAGCGCTGGACGCGATTCTGGATCACGTTCGGCGGATGGGGACCGAAAGGACGGACCTCCTTCATTCGCTGGGGCGCGTGCTGGCCGAACCGGTGGTATCCGGACGCGATCATCCACCCTGGAATAGTTCCGCCATGGATGGATATGCCGTTCGGCACGGCGAGCTTAGTCAGGCATCGGAGCAACACCCCGTAACCCTGGAGGTAATTGAAGAGATCGCGGCGGGCGCTCTTCCGCAGAAGACGATTCAACCGGGCCAGGCCAGCCGAATCATGACGGGGGCGCCCGTGCCCGAAGGTGCGGATGCCGTGATTCGCGTCGAGGATACGCGGGGCGAAGGAAATCGCGTCCGCATGGTTCAACCGGTCGAGGCGGGGGATCATATTCGTCTTCGCGGCGAAGATATCCGGGCCGGGAATATCGTGCTGGCACAGGACAGCACGATCAGTTCGGCCGAGGTGGGCCTGCTGGCCTCGGTGGGGCGATCTCATGTTCAGGTTTACCAGCGGCCCCGTGTCGCGATTCTGGCCACGGGTAATGAACTGGCCGACCTCGGTGACGCGTTCAGCCCGAACAAGATTATGAACAGCAACGGCTATGCGGTTGCGGCCCAGGTGATCGAGGCCGGGGGTGTTCCGGTGCTCCTGGGCGTTGCGAAGGATACACGAGAGGAGCTTGTCGATCGCCTGACCCAGGGGCTGTCGGCTGATCTGATTCTCATATCCGGCGGCGTTTCGGTGGGGGCGTATGACTTTGTGAAGGATGTGCTGGGCGAACTGGGTGTGACAATGGCCTTCTGGAAGGTCGCGATGAAACCGGGCGAGCCCTTGGCCTTCGGGATGCTGCAGGCCAAACCCGTTTTCGGACTTCCGGGAAATCCGGTTTCAACGATGGTCACCTTTGAACAATTTGTTCGACCGGCGCTGCGAAAGATGCAAGGGCACGCCCTGCTCTTCCGTCCGGTGATTGAGGCGGTTTTAATGGAACGGATCACCAAAAAACCCGGGAAAACGCATTTCGTGAGAGCGGTGGTGAAAAAGACGGGGGATCGGCATGAAGTCTGGACGACGGGGAACCAGAGCTCGGGCGTTCTCACGTCCATGGTCAAGGCCAACGGCCTTCTAATTTTTCCTTCGGAATCCGGTGAGATCGAAAAAGGCCAGACCGTCAAGGTGCAGTTATTGGAGAAGAACTTTTCGTCTCAGGCCGTCCCGGGATATTGAGCAAAGCGGGATTTCAGGGTTCTATGACAAAAGATCGGATGATTAAGGAGATGGTCCTTCGGGCATGGCAGAGGGCTTCGGACGACGGTAAAATCCGTTCCAAGCCCGATCCGGATAAGGTTCTTGTCGAAATTCCAAAGGAGACGGTGCCGGCGGATTATGCGACGACCGTGGCGATGGTGCTGGCGCCGATCGAGGGGCGGCCGCCTCGCGAGATCGCCCAGACGATTCAATCGTACCTTCAAGGTGATCCGCAGGCGATTTTAGAGCATGTCGAGCTGGCCGGCCCGGGCTATCTTAATGTTACCTTAAAGCCGGATCAATGGCGGCAGGTCCTGCTGGACATTGACGCGCAAGGGAAACGGTTCGGCCAAGTCAAGATTGGATGCGGCCGGCGTGTCCAAGTTGAGTTTGTGAGCGCCAATCCGACCGGCCCGCTTCATGTCGGTCATGGACGATGGGCCGCCGTCGGGAATGCACTGGCGAATCTGCTGTGCGCGGCCGGTTATGAGGTCCATCGGGAATATTACAACAATGACTCCGGGCGGCAAGTCAAACTGCTGGGGCAATCGGTCTATGCGCGCTACCAGCAACGGGCGGGGAACCCCGTGACGGATCCGGAGGATGGCTATCGGGGAGCGTATGTCACCGAACTGGCGCAGCAGTTGATGGATCGGGTGGGCGATGTCTATCGCGCGAAAAAGGCCGAAGAATGCCTCGATTTTTTTACACGGACCGCGTTGGATGAAATGACGGCCCTGATCCGGAAGGATCTTGAGGCGTTCGGGATCACGTTTGATTCCTGGTTCAGCGAGGCCTCACTCTTTGAAAGCGGCGCCGTACAGAAGGCACTGGATGATTTGCGGAAGAAGAATTATCTCTATGAGAAGGACGGCGCCCTGTGGTTCCGATCCACGCAGTTCAGCGATGATAAAGATCGAGTCGTCCGGAAGGAGGACGGCGAGTTCACATACTTGGCCTCCGATATTGCGTATCATCAGGACAAACTGTCTCGGGGATTTGATCTCTTGATTAATATCTGGGGTGCGGATCACCATGGATACATGGCCCGGATGGAAGCGGTCGTCCTGGCGCTGGGATATCCCAAAGAAAAGTTGCGCATCCTCATCGGGCAGCTGGTGACGCTGGTTCGCAACGGCCAGCCGGTCCCGATGTCGAAGCGGGCCGGGGAATTTGTAACCTTGCGGGATGTCGTCAGCGAAGTGGGGAAGGACGCGGCCATCTTCTTTTTCCTGACGCGCCGTCTTGACAGCCACCTGGAGTTTGACCTTGAACTGGCCAAACGGCAGTCGAACGAAAACCCGGTTTACTACGTCCAGTATGCCCATGCCCGGTTGTGCAGCGTTCTCCGGCAGGCGGAAGAGCAGGGAATTGGCTTGAAGGATGCCAGCCAGATCCGGCTGGATCGTTTGACGGAGCCGGAAGAACTGAAACTTATGAAGCGACTGGACGCCTTTCCGAAATTGATCGAGGAGAGCGCGCATGCGCTGGAACCTCATCGATTGACCTTTTATCTTCTGGAACTGGCCGGTATTCTCCACCATTACTATCATAAACATCGGATCATCTCGGATGATTCGGATCTCACCCAGGCCAGGCTGTTGCTGGTGAATTCGGTCAGGACGGTGATGGCGAATGCCTTGGGGATCCTGGGCGTCTCTGCTCCGGAGCGGATGTAGCGATGTCGTTCACGGTCCTGGCCACAGAGAGGGAAACGCGGGCCCGGTGCGGGCAGCTTGAGACGCGGCATGGAACCATTCAGACCCCGGTTTTCATGCCGGTCGGCACGGCCGGCACGGTCAAGACCCTGACTCCGGATGAACTCAAGTCGCTCGGTGTCGAGATCATTCTCGGGAACGCCTATCATCTCTACCTTCGCCCCGGACATAAACTGATCGCCGAGCTGGGCGGGCTGCACCGATTCATTTCATGGGACCGGCCGATTCTGACCGACAGCGGCGGGTATCAGGTCTTCAGTCTCGCCGAGCTGTGCAAGGTGACGGACGAAGGGGCCGCGTTTCAGTCGCACCTCGACGGCTCGTTCCATTTCTTCTCCCCGGAATCCGTCATTGAGATTCAGGAAGCCCTGGGGGCGGACATCGTCATGGCGCTGGATGAATGCCTGCCCTATCCCAGCAGTCCGGAGGCGACGCGCGCCGCGTTGGAACGGACGCTTCAATGGGCGCGGCGATGCCGGCAGTCTCACACGCGTCCGGATCAGATCTTGTTTGGAATCATCCAGGGCGGGTTTTATCCTGAATTGCGGCGGGAAGCGGCGCTTCGAATGATCGAGCTTGGATTTGAGGGGTATGCCCTGGGAGGGCTCAGTGTCGGAGAGACGCAGCCGATGATGCTCGACGTGGTGGACCAGGTCGTTCCGCTTCTTCCGGAGGACCGGCCGAGATATCTGATGGGGGTGGGGTTGCCGGAGGATCTGCTGGAATGCGTCATTCGCGGCATTGACATGTTTGATTGCGTGATCCCCACGCGCCATGCGCGCACCGGATGGCTTTTTACATCCTTCGGAAGGGTCGTCATCAAAAATGCACAGTATGCGAGAGATGAATCTCCCCTGGATCCGGCCTGCGACTGCTACACCTGCCGCCATTTTTCGAGGGCCTATCTCCGGCATCTTTTCATGGCCCAGGAGATCCTGGCGCTTCGCCTGAACACGATCCACAACCTCCATTACTATCTTCGGCTGATGGAGCAGATCCGCCTTGCGATTCGAGGGGGGCGGTTGATGCAGTACCGGGAAGAATTTTATCGGATGCGGTGTAAAATTTAATGGCATGATTTCTTTAACGGAGGAGGAAAATAAAATGGAGTCTTTCCTAACGATGGCATGGGCTCAGGATGAGGGCGCGGCCTCGCCGGCCGGACCCGGCGGAATGATCGTCTCTTTTCTGCCCTTTGTCTTGATTTTTGTTGTCTTCTACTTTCTTTTGATTCTTCCCCAGCAACGGAAACAAAAGAAACACCGGGCCATGCTGGAGGCGCTGAAGAAGGGCGATCGGGTCCTGACGACCGGCGGTGTGATCGGCACCGTGGCGGCGATCAATCAAGGCGTGGTCACGGTCCAGGTGGCGGACAATGTCCGGATCAAAGTCCGGCGCGACTATATCGCGGAACTTCAAACCGAAACGGAAGAGAGCGCCTGACCAGGAGGGGACAGATTTGAAATCTGTCCCCAGCCAATACGGAGGATACACGACGTGAAACGAGGAGTTCGAGGACGACTGCTGCTGTTGAGCTTGACCGTTTTAATTTCGATTGTCTTTTTCCTGCCGTCCACCCCGGTCTATCCGATGCTGCCGGACTGGTGGAAGAACTATCTGCCGAGCCGCGGGATTACTCTGGGTCTGGATCTCCAGGGAGGCATCCATATGGTTCTGGAGGTTGAAGAGGAGAAGGCGGTCGAGAGCCTGGTGGAACGGACCGCGTCTTCCATCAAAGATCTTTTGGATGCGGAGAAACTTCCGGTCGAATCGGTGAAACGGACGGGGCCTTCGGAACTGACCGTGATCTTGCCCGGGCCGGACCAGAAGGCCGATATCGCAAAAAAGATCGAGGCGAACCATCCGAACTTCATCCCGAAGGAATCGGAGGGCAACGAGATGGTTTATCATCTACGGGAGGGCGAGGTGATCCGGATCAAGGACTCCGCGACGACCCAGGCGCTTGAGACGATTCGCAACCGGATCGACCAGTTCGGGGTGACCGAGCCGTTGATCCAGCGTCAGGGACCCAACCAGATCGTCATCCAGCTCCCCGGCGTGAAGGATTCCAAGAGGGCAAAGGAGCTGATCGGGAAGACGGCGCTTCTGGAGTTCAAGCTCTTGGATGAAGACCATCCGCTGAGCCGCACGCTTCCGCTTTCGATCACGGCCCTGAATGAAGAGACCTTTATGGCCGAGTACGGAAGCAAGGTTCCGGAAGGGGATGATCTCATGTTCGAGCGGGCCACCGACAAAGAAACCGGCGAGGTCCGAAAACGGCCCTATCTTGTCAAAAAGCGAACCATGATGACGGGGGATGTCCTGACCGATGCCCTCGTGAGCATCGGGGAGTTCAACGAGCCGTACGTCTCGATCAGCATGAACAGCACCGGCGCGCAGGTGTTTGAACGCATCACGGCCGAGAACGTGAAGAAACGTCTGGCGATCATCCTGGACAACAACATCTATTCGGCGCCGGTCATTCAGGATCGGATCGCGGGTGGCAATGCGCAGATCACCGGAAGCTTTACGACGCAGGAGGCAAACGACCTGGCCATCGTCCTGAGGGCCGGCGCGCTGCCGGCGCCTGTCCACACGATTCAGGACCTCACGGTGGGTCCATCGCTGGGGCAGGATTCGATCCGGATGGGAATCCGGGCGACGATTTTGGCCGGAGTCCTGGTGATCCTGTTCATGATGATTTATTATCGGATGTGCGGTCTTGTCGCGGACATGGCCCTGTTCTTGAATCTGATCGTTTTGATGGGGGTTTTGGCGGCGCTGAACGCCACCTTGACTCTCCCGGGCATTGCTGGCATTATTCTGACGATCGGCATAGGCGTGGATTCCAATGTCCTGATCTTTGAGCGGATCCGCGAGGAACTCCGTCAGGGAAAACCGGTCCGCCTGGCCGTGGATGCCGGCTACGAAAAGGCCTTCCTGACGATCGTTGACTCCCATGTGACGACGCTGATTACGGCCCTGGTTCTCTTTCTGTTCGGCACCGGCCCGATCAAAGGGTTTGCCGTCAGCTTGAGCCTTGGGATTACCATCAACTTGTTCACGGCGCTGGTGGGGACGAAAGTTGTTTTTGACTTTATCAACAGTCGCTGGAAACTGCAGAGGCTGAGCATTTAATACCGGGAGATCTTATGTTCGAAATTTTAGGGAAGACCAAGATTGATTTTATCGGCAAGCGGAACTACGCGTTTATCTTTTCCGGCATCCTGGCTTTTCTGGGATTGCTGACCCTTGTCCAGATCGGTCGGGGGCAGGCGAATCTCGGCATTGACTTTGCGGGGGGAACCGCCGTCCAGCTCAAATTCGAGCAGGCGATCCAGATCGACGAGGCCCGCCGGGTTCTGTCGGACAACGGTTTTCCGGACGCGGAGCTGCAGGAATTCACGAACGGAAACAAACTCCTGATCCGCGTGAAGCAACAGAACACGATTCAGGAGGATGTGGCCAATCGGATCATCCAGATCTTTGAAAAGGAGTTGTCGGCGAATCGGTTCGTGGTGGACAGCAGCACCGCCATCGGCCCGACCATCGGTCAGGAGCTCCAGAAAAAGGCCGTTATCGCCATTGTCTTCTCGATGATCGGGATCATCTTTTATATCGCCGTCCGGTTCGAATTCCGTTTCGGAATCGCGGCCGCCATCGCGACGTTTCACGACGTCCTGGCGGTTTTGGGGGTGCTCTACATCCTCGATAAAGAGATCACGCTGCTCATCGTGACGGCCCTGCTGACGCTGGCCGGTTATTCCTTGACGGATACCGTGGTGGTTTTCGACCGGATCCGCGAGAATCTGAAGTATCGGCGGCGGGAGTCGCTGGAGGAGGTGATCAACGGCGGGATCAACCAGGTCCTCAGCCGGACGATCGTGGTCTCGTTGACCGTTTTCCTGGTCCTGATCGCGCTGTTCTTTTTCGGCGGTGAGGTCATCCATGATTTTTCCTTTGCGCTTCTGGTCGGCGTGATCGTGGGAACCTACTCCTCGATCTTTGTCGCCAGTCCCATCCTGGTTGTGTGGAAAGGGAGCGGGGGCAAGCTGCTCAAACGCGCCTGACGGAAAGAAAGGTCCTTCATGGCCGATGATCTGCCTGTATCCGGGAGACTTCGGGACCAGCGGCTCCCGAAGATTCTGACCCATCTGCAACGGCAAAAAAAGACGGGGGTGATGGTCGTTCGGCGAAACGATCAACACAAGTCGATCTTCATCAAAGACGGCGACATCATCTTCGCCGCATCCAGGTATCAAGACGACTGGCTGGGCGAAATACTCCTCAAACTCGGCAAGATCACGTTGGGTCAGTACGAGAAGGCCTCGGAGGTTACCCGCAGCACTCAAAAACGGTTCGGCACGGTTCTGGTTGAACACGGGGTGCTCACCGCCAAGGATCTCTTCTGGGCGGTGACCCATCAGGTCAAGGAAATCATATTAAGCCTCTTCACCTGGCTGGACGGCGAATACGAGTTTGAGGAAGGTCCACTGCCGGCCCAGGAAATCATCACGCTCAAAATGAGCACGGCCAATCTCATCCTGGACGGCATCCGCCGGATCAACGATTTTGTCCGACTCCGCAACGATCTCCCGCCCATGACGACGGTCTTGCAAATTACGACCGATCCGTTGATTCTTTTCCAGGACATCCAGTTGACGGACCCGGAACGAAAGCTGCTGATGCAGGTGGACGGCAAGAGCACCCTTTCCGAACTCTTTGCCGCGTCCGAGCTTCCGTCGTTTGAGACGTTAAAACTCATCTGTTTCTTCCTTGCCGTCGGACTGGCCGAACTCGGCATCACTGAACTGCGACCGGAACGATCCGTTGACGAGGATCTGGTGAAAGAGGTCAAGCGGGAACAACAGACGGCGGTCGTCGACGGCCGCGAAGGAATCTTCCGGAAGAATGCACCGGAAGCGCATCTGACGAAGCAGAAAGTCCGGGAGGCCTACGAAGCACTGCAGCATCAGGACTACTACGCTGTGTTGGGGCTGCAACAAGAGGCGCCGCGGGACGAGATTAAGCGGGCCTATTTCCGCCTGGCCAAGGAATATCATCCCGACCGGCATTTCCAGTCCGGTTTAGAGGAACTCACCCCCCATCTTGAGACGCTCTTCCGGCGCATTACGGAGGCGTACGATGCCCTTTCGATCGAGCGAAAACGCAAGGACTATGATACGGAACTGACCATGAAGAAAATCAAGGGCCGGCGCGAGGAACCGGCCGGCGCCTCAATGGTTGGACAAGTACAGCAGGGGCAGCAGGCCCTTCAGAGGGGCGATTTCAAGACGGCGGCCTATTATTTTGAGGCCGCGGTCATGGCTGTGCCGGACAAGGCCGCTCATCATGCCCTTCTGGCCAAGACGTTAACCCAGCTTCCGGGGCGGCAGCGGGATGCCGAAACCCATTACAAAAAGGCGATCGACCTCGATCCATCCGGCGCAGAATACTACATCGGCCTCGGGCTGCTCTATAAGAAAGGCGGCATGATCCAGCGGGCCCAGCGGCAGTTTGAAGAGGCGCTGATCTGGAATTCGGACAACCGAACGGCGAAGGAAGAACTCAAAAAACTTCAGTTCTAATTTTTCTCTCCGTTTTTTCTAACCCAAAAACAATTTACCCGTCGAATTTCATCGCCGCTGTCGGTTTGACAAACCCCGTGGGTTGGCCTATCATATTTTCTTATGGCGACGGTGTATTCCAAACGATGGGTCCAGCCTCCTTGCGACGCCGAGACGCATCGGCAATTGTCCTTCGATCTCGGCCTCCAGGCCGCGACCGTCTCGGTCTTGATGAACCGCGGCATCCGCACGCCGGATGCGGCCCGGTCGTTTCTGTCGCCGTCGGCGTCGGACCTTTTGGATCCGCTGCGGTTGAACGAAATGGATCGGGCGGTTTCACGGATCCGCCTTGCCATCCGCCGGTCGGAACGTGTTGTGATCTACGGGGATTATGATGTGGACGGCGTGACGGCCACCACCTTATACCTGGAGTTTTTTAAGAGCCAGGGCCTGGAGGCCGATTTTTATATTCCTCATCGTCTGAAGGAGGGGTACGGTCTAAACGATTCGGCGATCCGAACGCTCCACAACCGGGGAACGACGCTGCTCATCACGGCCGACTGCGGCACGACCTCGGTGGACGAAATCCGTCTGGCCTCTTCCCTGGGGATGGATGTGATCGTGACGGATCATCACGAGGTGCCGTCGGAGCTTCCGCCGGCCCTGGCGTTGCTGAATCCCAAGCGGGCCGATGCCGGTTATCCGGAAAAAGGTCTCTGCACGGCCGGGCTGGCGTTTAAAGTGATCCAGGCGGTGACGGGAAATTTCAGAACAGACGGGCTGGATCTGGTCGCCCTGGGGACGATTGCGGATGTCTCGCCCTTGATGGGCGAGAATCGGTTTCTGGTTAAAGAAGGTTTGAACCAGCTCACGGAGGGTCGGCGGCCCGGCATCCGGGCATTAAAAGAAGCGTCCGGGCTGTCTGAAGGGCCGGTCAAGACCGGGACGGTGGGATTTACATTGGCGCCGCGAATCAATGCGTCCGGCCGCCTGACGGATGCGGGGGATGCGGTGCGCCTGCTGACGACGCAGTCCCAGGACGAGGCCCGGCGGATCGCCCAGTCATTGAATCTTCAGAACCGACAGCGGCAAGAGATTGAGGGCCGGATCGTGGAGGAGGCCTGCGCCCGCGTGGAGTCGGAATGCGATTTCCAAAAGGACGGCTGCATCGTGCTGGCCTCGCGGCAGTGGCACGTAGGGGTGGTCGGGATCGTGGCGGCCCGCCTGGTCGAACGGTACTATCGCCCTACCCTATTGCTTGCGGTTGATTCGGACGGTCTGGCGAAGGGTTCGGCCCGAAGCATCGCCGGGTTTCATTTGTGCGAAGGATTGCGCCGCTGCCGGGAACTCCTGATCCGATTCGGCGGCCATTATTATGCGGCGGGATTGACCCTTCGGGAGGAAAATATACCGGCGCTGCGAGAGCGCTTGTCGGCCGCGGCGCTTGAAATCTTGAGCCCCGAGGATTTTAAACCGAAGCAGATGATCGACGCGACGGTGGCGTGGGAGGACCTGACCCTGAGATTGGTGAGCGAGCTGGAAAGCCTGGCCCCGTTCGGCCCGGCCAATCCGGAGCCGACGCTGATCCTCCGGGAGGTCGTTCCGGTCAACCCTCGAATCGTCGGCAACAATCATTTAAAATTTTCCATTAAGAAACGGAACGGATCGTCCGGCGCTTCCACGGGTGGTTTAATCGACGTGATCGGTTTTCGAATGGGGGAGCGGACGGCCGTTTTAAGCGACGGCGCCCCGCTGGACCTGGTGTTCATCCCGGAGCGAAACAGCTGGCAGGGCCGCGAACAGCTTCAGCTCCGATTGAAGGACTTCCGACGTTCGGGAGACGCCTGAAATGGCCTTGAAGCTTCGCGAACCAGAACCGGTCTCGGTCGAAATGATCGTCCAGGCGCTCCAGAGCTACCATGCGCAGGCCGACGTGCAGCCGATCCGGGAGGCCTACGAATTTTCGGCGAAGGCCCACGCGGGACAGAAACGCGAGTCGGGCGAGCCGTTCCTGCAGCACCCGCTTCAGGTGGCCCGGGTCATCGTCGGACTGAAATTGGACGTTCCTTCCATCGTGGCCGGACTGCTCCACGACACCCTGGAGGATACGGAGGCGCCCAAAGCCGAGATCGAACGCCGGTTTGGGAAAGAGGTGGCCGATCTGGTCGACGGGGTCACCAAGATCGGAAAGATCCAGTTCCGAACCCGTGAAGAGAAGCAGGCTGAGAACTTCCGCAAGATGCTCCTCTCGATGTCGGAAGACATCCGGGTTATTTTAATCAAGCTGGCGGACCGCCTCCACAACATGCGGACGCTTCACTACCTTCCCGAGGAGAAACAGAAACGCATTGCGCAGGAAACGCTGGACATCTACGCCCCGCTGGCCAATCGTCTCGGAATCGGCTGGATGAGGACGGAGCTGGAGGACCTCTGTTTCCGCTATCTCAAGCCCGAGGTGTACAACAATCTGGCCAAGACCGTGGCCCAGCGGCAGGAGGTGCGCGAGAAGTATATCCAGGAAATCACGAGGGTCATCCAGACAAGTCTGGCCGAGTACGGTTTCAAGGGCCAGGTGCTGGGCCGCTCCAAACATCTGTTCGGGGTCTACCAGAAGATGGAACGGCAGGGGATTCCGTTTGAAGAGGTTTATGATCTCGCGGCGGTCCGGATCATCACGGACACCAAGATGAACTGCTACGCCATTCTGGGAATGATCCATTCGCTCTGGCGTCCGGTGCCGGGCCGGTTCAAGGATTACATCGGCGTGCCGAGATCGAACGGCTATCAGTCCCTCCATACGACGATCGTCGGCCCGAAGGGCCATCATGTGGAGGTCCAGATCCGCACCGAAGAGATGCACAACGTGGCGGAAGAGGGGATCGCGGCCCACTGGCGATACAAGGAAAAGGGCCAGATCGACCAAAAAACGGACCGGGTGTTCGGGTGGCTTCGGCAGCTGGTCGAGTGGCAGCAGGATCTGGCCGACAACCGGCAGTTCATGGATTCGGTCAAGATGGATCTTTTTCCCGACGTCATCTACGTCTTCACCCCCAAAGGGGACGTCAAGGAACTGGCCAAGGGGGCCTGCCCGATTGATTTCGCCTACAGCGTACATACCGAAGTAGGATATCACTGCGTCGGGGCCAAGGTGAACGGAAAGCTGGTTCCGCTGCGAACCCTTCTGAAGAGCGGCGATTCGGTTGAGATTACGACCTCGCCGAATCAGACGCCCAGCAAGGACTGGTTGAAATGGGTCCGGACGGCCCGCGCCAAGACCAAGATCAAGCACTGGATCAAGACGGAAGAGCGCATTCGGAGCCTGGACGTCGGGGAGAAACTGCTGGATCGGGCTCTGCACCGCCATAACCTGAGCCCGACCGAGGCGTTCAAACCGGAGCGGATGGCGCTGCTCACCCAGGTGTTCGGGCTTGCGACTCCGGAGGATCTGCTGGTTGCGATCGGGTACGGGCGGATTACGACGGAGCAGGTGATCCGGGCGCTGCAGCCGGCGGATGCCTTGAAGGAAGGGCTGGCCGATCAGCCCATCCGCAAGATCGGGATTCGTCCGCCCGGCGTCCAGATCAAAGGTATCGGCGATCTGCTGGTCCATCTCTCCAAATGCTGCAATCCGGTGCCGGGCGATCCGATCATCGGTTTCGTGACGCGGGGACGGGGACTGTCGGTCCATACCGTGGACTGTCCCAACATAGACGAGCTGGACTACGACAAGGACCGGATCGTCGATGTCAACTGGGATGCCAAAGACACCACGCCTTATTCCGTCAAGATCACCGTGCTGACGGTGGATCGGCCGGGGATGCTGGCCTCGGTTTCGGCCGCGATCACCTCGTCCAAGACCAATATCAGCCATGCCGATATCACGACCAGCGAGGACAAACGGGCCGCATTGAACTTCGTCGTGGAGATATTAAATGCCGGCCACCTGGAGAAGGTCTTGAAAAGCGTCGAGGCGGTTGACGGCGTCGTCCAGGCCAAACGGGTTCGACCGGGATAGTAGAGAGGTCCTGCCGGGGGGGATGGTGGCGTGGCTCAGACGGTACCCGAGGTGATGACCGCGACGGAAGAACACTTCGACCGTGCGCGCCAAACCGTCGGCCTGTTCCTCGGGCCGATCGCGGGATTTTTGATCTGGCTCTGGCCGATTCCCGCTCTGTCCGCACCGGCGCACGACCTCGCATGGATCCTGGCGATCGTCGTGGTTTACTGGATCACCGAGCCGATCCCGATCCCGGTTACGGCCCTGATGGGCCCCGTCCTCTGCATCCTCGCCGGCGTCGGCACGGCGCGGGATGTCCTCGCCCCTTTTTCGAATCCGATCATCTTTCTTTTTATCGGGAGCTTCCTGATCGCCCAGGCCATGATCGTGCACGGCCTGGACCGCCGGTTTGCGCTGGGGATCTTGCAGCGGCGGTGGATCGGGGCCAGCCCCGGCCGGCTGCTGTTCGCCTTCGGGGCGATCACCGGGTTTATCTCGATGTGGGTCAGCAACACGGCCACCGCGGCGATGATGCTTCCGATCGCGGTCGGAATCTTAAACGCGATCCGGCAGGCCGCGCAGGCACCCGGCCGCGACGACGATCCCGCTGGCCTGAATCGTTACAGCACCGGCTTGATGCTGATGGTGGCCTATGCGGCCTCGGTGGGGGGGATCGGGACGATCATCGGCTCGCCGCCCAACCTGATCGGGGTGGGGCTTATCCGTCAGCAGATCGGGATCGAGATCTCTTTTCTGGAATGGATGGCTTTTGCCGTGCCGCTCCTTGTGGTGATGTACGTCGGTCTGTATTTTCTGCTGTGGGGAATGCACCGGCCGACCGGTCTTTCCCTCGACGGGGTGGAGGCCTACATCCGGTCGGAGCTCCAACGACTGGGTCCCTGGACGGCCGGTCAGCGCAACGCGGCCGTTGCTTTTCTTGTGGCCGTGACGTTGTGGATCGCCCCCGGCGGGCTCGCGCTCATTTACGGAACACAGAGTCCGGCCTATGAATGGTACAACGCCCACCTGCCGGAGAGCGTGGTCGTCCTTCTGGCCGCGATCCTTCTTTTTCTGTTGCCGGTGGACTGGAAACGCCGGGCCTTTACGCTGAACTGGAAGGATGCCGCTCAGATTGATTGGGGAACGATCCTGTTGTTCGGCGGTGGACTATCGCTGGGGGATCTCATGTTCAAGACCGGCCTGGCCGAGACGATGGGGCGGGGATTGATGGGTCTGTTATCGGTGCAGTCGGTCTGGGGCGTGACGGCGCTGGCGATTTTCCTCGGGATCGTGATCAGCGAGTTGACGTCGAATACGGCCTCGGCCAACATGGTGATTCCGGTCGTGATCGCGATCGCGATCGCGGCGGGTGTCAACCCGCTTCCGCCGGCGCTGGGCGCCTGCCTGGGGGCCAGCTACGGATTCATGCTTCCGATCTCGACCCCGCCCAACGCCATTGTCTACGGCTCCGGCCTCATCCCGATCACGAAAATGATCCGGGCCGGGATCGTGTTTGACCTGATCGGGTTCCTGATCATTTGGGCGGGTCTGCGGATCCTCCTGCCGCTGCTGGGCTATCTCTAAAACCGAAGGGGCATTCCGATCCGCAATCCCCGTTTATGCGCGCTGCCGGCCTTCACCTCCAGCACGTAATGGCTGTCGGCCGATGGTCCGTACACCGGACAGGGATCTAACGTGCAGGGCGGGACCTGGTATTCGATATGGATGATCCGCTTCCGATGGTCCATCCAGAGGATGTCGAGCGGGATCAGGGTATTCTTCATCCAGAATGCGTTTTTTCCGGGCTGCTCGAAGATGAACAGCATGCCGTGATCCTCCGGAAGCGAGGTGCGGAACATCAGCCCGCGTGCCCGTTCCTTCGGTGTGCGGGCGATCTCGACCTGAAGGGTCTTCCCATCCGGGAGGATCAGCGGGGCCGTTTGGGTCGCGGGTTCCTGGCCGTAGGTCAAGGCCGCGGTCGCGACGAGGAAGACCGGAAGAAGAAATTTCTTCATGCGTGAAGTATCCGATACCCTCCGAAAAAAGTCAATCGTCCGTTGGTCTTTTCTCCCGCCCGCCTCTTGACGCGAATGGAGCGGCGCTGTACACTGGGCCGGATGCTCAGAGGGGGATCGAGATAAATGATGGGGCTGTATCAGAAGCAAAAAGAATATTTTGAGAAGGCCTACGAGACCGGTGAGCACGGCTGGCCCACGATGGAACCGACGCCGTTCGTCCTCGCGGCGCTTCGCTTGATCCGTCGGGGGGCCGTTCCCGGTCGCGGCCGGATTTTGGATCTGGGCTGCGGCGAGGGCCGGCACGCGCTGGCCTGCGCGCGGGAGGGATTCGATGCCGTGGGGCTCGATTACCAGCCTCTGGCGATCCGGAAGGCGCGGGCTTTTGCCCGCCGTCAGAAGATTCGCAAAGGGGTCCGGTTCATGGTGGGCGATGTATTCCGGCTGCCGTTTTCTCCGAACCGTTTCGACGGCCTCATTGATTACGGCTGCCTGCACCACGTGAAGATCGGCGACACGCGGCGATATCTCAAAAGCGTCCTGCCGTGTCTGAAGCCCGGCGGCTATTTTATCCTGTCCTGTTTTTCGACCCGCTTTAAGCACCATCCAGGTGAGAAGCGCACGCGCAACTGGCTGGTCCACAAGGGCCATTACGACCGGTTCTTCCGGAAACAGGATTTTAAGGCGCTTTTCGGAAGCCAGTTTGAGATTCTGAAGGCGGAGGAAAAAGCCGACGGACGGCACGTCTTCTGGCATGTGTTGATGCAAAAGAAATGATCTGAAATTTTAAAGTTGAGATTGGAGAAAGCGTGCCCCCTATCGCGTTTGTCAATGGACGATTCATGCCGCTGGCCGAAGCCAGGGTCTCCGTCGAAGACCGCGGCTTCCAGTTCGGCGACGGCGTCTATGAACTGATCCGGACGTACGGCGGACGGATTTTTCATCTCGAAGATCACCTCCGGCGGCTTGAGCAGAGCGCCGAGGCGATCGGGCTCTCGATCGTCTATTCAAAATCCCGGTGGAAAGAGATTTTGGAGAAGGGCCATGCCAGGAGCAGATATCCCGATGCGAAGCTTTATATCCAGATCACGCGGGGCGCGGCCCCTCGGGATCATTCGTTTCCGAAAAAAGCCCGCATGAGCGTCATTGTGACGGTTCGCACGTTGGTTCCGCTGCCGACCGAGCTCCGTGAAAAAGGGGCTTCGGTCATCACGGTGACGGACCTGCGGTGGGGCCGGTGCGACATCAAAACGATCAATCTTCTTCCCAACGTGATGGCCCGCCAGAAGGCGCGGTCGTCCGGAGCCTTCGAGGCGATCTTTGTCCGGGATGGGATGGTGATGGAAGGGACCGGCTCCAACCTCTTTGCCGTGGTTGGAAGGCAGATTGTCACCCCGCCCAAAGGACCGGCTATCCTTCCGGGCATCACGCGGGATCTTGTGATGGTTCAGGCCCGCGAGGCCCGGCATCCGTTGCTCGAAAAAGGGATCTCATTGGAAGATCTCCTCGGTGCCGAGGAGATCTTCCTCACCGGGACGACGATTGATATCCTGCCGGTCGTACAGGTGGACGGGAAGACCATCGGCAACGGCCGGCCCGGCCCGACGACCCGCCGGCTCTGTCAACAGTTTCTTCAGACCACCCGCCTATAGCCCCGGAAAAGCCGCGCACGGTTCGCCCCACGGCGAATCACTTTCCCTCTTGAGTTTTTTCCGCTTCTCCTTTAAGCTCTCGGTTGATGACTCACCCATGGTCCAAAGATCAGGTGGCGCAGGAGGGTGGTTTTCCCTCGTCCGCGCCGCAGGAAATCTTACAGTCAACCTTCGGTTATTCCTCGTTCCGCCCGGGGCAGGAAGAGATTATCCGGGCGGTCCTCTCCGGGCGGGATTGCATCGGGGTGATGCCGACCGGGGCGGGCAAGTCATTGACGTATCAGATCCCGGCCCGAATCTTCTCCGGGACGACCCTCGTAATTTCACCGCTGATCGCCTTGATGAAGGATCAAGTCGACGGTTTGATGGAAATCGGAATTCGGGCGACCTTTATCAATTCAAGTTTGACCCCTGCGGAGCGTCGGGAGCGGATGGCGCGGTTATCGGCGGGGGACTATGATCTGGTCTACGCCGCCCCGGAGGGCTTGGAGGGTCCGCTCCTTGATTTTTTGTCAACCTGCCGGATCCCCCTCATTGCGGTTGATGAGGCCCATTGCATCAGCCAATGGGGCCACGACTTTCGGCCCTCGTATCGAAACCTTTCGGGGCTGAAATCCCGCCTCGGAAATGTTCCGGTCCTGGCGCTCACGGCGACGGCGACCGAAGAGGTGTCGGTTGATATGATCCGGCAATTGGGGATGGTCGCGCCGCTCCGCTTTCGCGGATCGTTTTTTCGACCGAATCTTCGCATTCATGTTTACAAGAAGGGAAACGGACGGGAGACCAAGGAAGATATACTGCGGCTGGTTCAATCCCGCCCCGGACAGTCCGGAATCATCTATTGTCTCAGCCGGAAAAGCGTGGAGCAGACCGCCGCGTTTTTAACGTCACGCGGTGTTCGCGCCATGCCCTATCATGCCGGCATGGAGAACGACCGGCGGTCCCGATCGCAAGAGACCTTTAAACGGGATGACGTCGAGGTGATGGTGGCGACGGTGGCCTTCGGCATGGGAATTGACAAATCGAACATCCGCTATGTGATCCATCGCGATATGCCGAAGAGCATCGAGGGGTACTATCAAGAGATCGGCCGCGCCGGCCGGGACGGGGTGGGGAGCGATTGCATCCTTTTTTATTCCTGGTCGGAGGTCTTAAGCTACGACCGATTCTTGGACGACCTCACGGACGATCGACTCCGAACCAAGGTGAAGACGCAGACGCGGGAGATGTTCAACTGGGCCGAACGCAATGCCTGCCGGCACCAACGTCTGGTCGCATATTTCGGCGAGACCCTCTCTCCTTGCGGCGCCTCGTGCGATGTCTGCGGCAAGTGGGACCTGCTGGAAGAGCTTCCGT